>SYHX01000043.1 GCA_005799025.1 Bacteroidota bacterium
CTCATAACCCGAAGGTCGCTGGTTCGAGTCCGGCCCCCGCTACAACCCATAAGCCGGCCCTTTAGGTCGGCTTTGTAATTTGGAGAGCTTGGGTCTCGTAGTACAACGGATAGTATGTGGGTTTCCGGAGCCTAAGATGCAGGTTCGATTCCTGCCGAGACCACAAAAAAGGCCGACCCTTTCGGGTCGGCCTTTGTATTTCGAAATATCCAACTCAACCCAAAATGGGCTGTGCTGAGGGACTTCTCTTATTAATTCTTCACAAAGCGAGAATATTCGCGCTTACCATCCCTGTCCAAAGTAAGAATATATGTACCCAATGGAATATCACTCACCTGAAGAACCTCTTGATTGATGCCTTGACCAAGACGATAGGCATGACTAAGGACAACTCGACCAGTTAAATCCATAACACGAGCGATGGCTTGACCGTTGCCTCCTTTGAATGTGATATTCAAAGCATCGCGGACCGGATTTGGATAAACGCTAAGTTTGACGTCTGTTGAAATGCTAACGACATTGGACGACCCTGTTCGAGGAGCAAGTCCTCCACCATTCGAGCTACGAAGTGTTGAAGCAACTAAAGTGTCGCAACGGTTGAACGTGCAGTTACTAACAGAATCCGTCACGCTGAGACAAACTACAAATGAGCCCGCGGAACCATAGGTATGACGGACAACGGAACCTGTACCGCTAGTTCCATCTCCAAAAGTCCATGAATATGTTCTGCGATTCAACATAGGTCTTGCCACAAAAACATAGCCCAAAGGCGCAGTATCAGGAACCACCATGAAAGAGGATGCACAAGGCGGAGGGGGAGGAATTGGTCTAGGATTAGTAATAACGCGGGGTCTGCGATAACCAGGAACAGAAATTCTCATCCAAGCCGTATCAGTGCAGGACAAAGATGCGGAACTGCCTGCTCTGGAAACTGCAAGAACAACAACATATTGACCAGAAGCCACATAAGTATGGGATGGGTTCCGGCCAACAGTCGTCGAACCATCACCAAAATTCCAAGAATAGGTAGCCGTGGTGTCCTGAAGTACCGAGCGGAAACCAACCGTGAGCGTAGTATCAATGCGAGCGCCAAAACGTGGGTTACACGGAATGCTCCAAGGATTGCCCACGGGGGGGCGCGGTGGAATAGGAACAGAGACCACTCTGGATTCAGTATCTGAACAAGAAGTGGAGGCAGTCGCCCCGATGCGACGAACAATTAAACGAATGGTGTACATACCACCCGAGGCGTAATAATGCGTAGGCGAAACCGCTGTGGAGGTGTTACCATCACCGAAGGACCAGGAATACCCCAAAGTAGTATCCATGACCGCAGGCAAGAATCGAACCCCCAAACCGGTATCGGGTCTAAACCAAAAATCCGCATTACAACGTAGTGCAGGAGGTGGTGGAGGATTGGGGACCCGAATTCGGCAAGCCACCGTAAAATTCCTGACATGAGTTCCACTCCCGCTATAAGACACAGAGTCGTAGTACATGTTGCCTGCGCAATCCACCACACGTAATCTGGCCATTCCGCTTGCCCTCCCCCTGAACCGGAGACTATAGGTTCCATTGTAACCACTCACAGCGAATGCCATTATTGGAGCCGTTCCTGAGCTATCCAAAAGCATGATTTGGGCACCTGCAACACCGATGTTGGCCGTATCGGAGATTCGACCCGAAATCAAAAGATTGGACCAGGATGAAGGGGACATTTGAGCATGGGCAAAACCCATCCATAAAAGTCCTAGAAATGTAAAAATTTTCGTTTTCATAGAATTAATTATATCTGAATGTTAAACCACTAAATTACCATTGAAGTTTAAGCCATCTTGAATTAAATTGAATTTTAATTTGCTCGGCCTCTAATTTTAATCCCGTTTGAACCTACTTTCTTTCAGAAACCTTGAAAAATACAATAGGCCAGGCAAAAATACCCAAAGTGAGCAACGAGAAACCCAAATCGCCCCAATGTGCTGCAGAAGGATGCATCAACCATGTCCCTACCCATGGAGCCTGGGTCAACAAAGGAAAGACCAGGTCACCGAGACAAAGCTTGAGGCCCAAAAGCCCAATTACTGTATAGGCTGAATGCTCCAGACGTGGATATCGCTGCATAAGGCCAACAAAATATTGGGCAACAAAACGCATGGCAAGGATTCCAATGAAGACACCCACATAGAGCAGCATGAGGGCCGCCTTCTGTTGTTCAGCGCTGGCACCAGGTCCTGGATCTGCATAGGCCACCGCTACCAAAACATTGTCAACCGAAAAGGCCAAATCCATAAGTTCTATGCTTAGGACAGTCCACCAAAAGCCCTTCAACATGAATAAACCTGTTTTGACCGCCGGAAGCCCTGATGTGTCAGATTCGTCCAACGTAGCCTCTTTACCCAAGGCTCTTTTTTTGGAAAAATGTTGATACGCCATGTAAAGGAGGTAGGCCCCGCCAATAGGCTTTATCCACCAAATATGCAAAATCCAACCGGCCAAAAGCAAACATAAACCTCTGAAAACATAGGCGCCGATCAATCCATACTTGAGCGCTTTGCCTCTTTGATCAGGCGGTAAGCGCATCACCATACTGGCCAATACCGCAGCATTATCCACCGAAACTAAAGTTTCCAAAACCACCAGGTTCCCCACAATTAACGCCGCTTTGGGAAGAGGTATACCCCAAAAATCCATAGTCAATTTAAATTTAGTACGTCTGGTAATAAACAAATCCCATGCTGGTCCAAGATCAATGGTGAAGAATTCGTGTCATCACCATTCCCCGCGGTCCTTCTAGCATTAAGGTGTAAATCCCTTGAGGCCAAAGACCTGTTTTCAAGGAGACGATTCCCTCAAGTCTATTCCAAGGCTCATGATGTATCACCTGGCCCAAGCTATTCAAAACAATTATTTGACTTGGGGCGGCTTCAACACATAACCATTGAATTGGTAATTCGTCTGCAAATGGATTTGTGACTCGCAAACATCCATGGAGACCTGAGGATTCTTGCATACCCGTAACATAGAACATATAAGGCGAACTTATGACGGAACTGCACGAATCCGCGCGGTACCTAACGGTGTATAAACCACTTGCTATTGGACGAATTGCACGACCTGTATCGGCAGGCAATAAAATCCCGTTGAGAAACCAAGAATACCGATTTCCCTGAAAGAATGACCACAGTGAGTCATTGCTGTACTGCCTAATCTCCGAAGGAGGTTGGGCCAACACCCGCAGGGCAAAGGAATCGCTTAAAAGACAACCGCCATCGTTCACTGTATAGCGAATCCAATGAGTGCCCGTACCGGCTTGGGCCGGATTAAATATGCCGAAGCTAACCCCGGGTCCAGCGTATTGGCCGCCTCCCGGAACGGCATTGTTCAGAATCCAATTGGGATCACCACTGCAAAATGGCGCAAGAATGGAAAAATTAACCTGTCCCGGTTGCGTCACCACAAGATTACGCCATAGTGTATCTGAACAACCCGCGGTGTCTGCATAGGCATATCCAATCCTATGCGTTCCCGCACCGACTGATCGAAGATTGAGGGTGGAACCTATGATCCCATTCCCCACATAACGACCCCCGGCGGGCAATCCACCAACAAGAGACAAGCTATCTTGACTGATGCAGACAGGATTGGGTTGCGGAAAAGTCACTACAGGAAGGGCGCGAACACGAACAGCTACCGAGTCTAGCCCCGTACAACCACGGCCATCCGTGTAGGTGTAGCGAAGCATGTGCAGTCCAACTCCTGCGCTTAGCGGATTAAACATGGTTCCCTGTACACCAGGACCTGAGAATTGTCCTCCTATGGGTGTCCCCGACAAGATAACCGAGGACTGGTTACGACAAATCACCGATGGGGCGGTGAGACTTACCATTGGAGTTGGCCAAACCCTAAGCCAGGCGGTATCCCTGCTCAAGCAGCCTTGCAGGGTGTAAACAATCGGGTGACGACCAGTACCCGCCGAAAACGGATTGAAACGACCCAGGCTATCGACACCGGGCCCCGAATATTGTCCGCTTCTTGGGTATCCTCCGGAAAGTAATTGGGGAGCAGATTCCAAGCATAGATCAAGGAGGGTATCGAAAACAGCTGATAAGTTAGGGAGCACCCTTACCGCAGCAGTGCGCATTAAGGTATCGGAACCCGCAGAATTGGAAACAATGAGCGTCACGGCATACGTACCAACACTATCGTAGCGAACTGGTAGCGGAATTTGGTTGGTGTCCGAGGAAGGTTGCCCACCCGGGAAAAACCAACGCCAACGATTTGGACGAAAAAGACTGGAATCTATAAATTGAATGCTACCTCCAGGACAAACAGTATCACCGATGCTCCCAAAGCTGGCTGCAGGAATTACATCAGGTGGGGTACACACCGGAGAGCTCAGCAAGCTGTTTCTCCTTGGTGAATTTTGCAAAACAGTCCACATTCTTCCTACTTGATTTGTCGTAAACAAATTCATACAAGCATCGTTGGAATAGTCCATGTAGTTTTGAACCATGTCCAAGCCACCGCAGGAGGTATGCGTTAAAAGGCAGCCGTAATTAGCTGCATCAGAAGGCGGCGTATCAGCGCAATAATCCGTGGCAGAACAATTATTTCCGTCGCCCCATATATGTCTGAGACCTAGAGCATGACCGATTTCATGGGTTGCCGTACGACCCAGGTTGTACTGCCCTGGAAAGGGATTGTTCGGGGGCCTTCCTACGCTGGAATAAAGCAGGACAATTCCGTCGGTATTGGCATTGGTACCTCCGCTCAATCCTTGCAAGCCACTACTCGTGGGAAATTGGGCATAGCCAAGCACACCTCCACTAAGGTTAGCAATCCATATGTTATAGTACAAGTTTGGATTCCACCGGGTAGCTGGCTTTATCGTTGAATTAAAGGTATTTGTGGACCAGGTGGCTTGTTGCTGAAATCGATGGTGTATGATACCTGTGGTGTTTTGACCTAAGGTATCCCGACGTGCAAGGCAAAATTCAATATTGGGGTAACCGGCAACCCCTGCAAAAAGTGCAGGCGTATTTACGGTATCGGCATTAAGTCGACGAAAATCCTCGTTCAATACCTGAATTTGAGAGATTACTTGCTGATCCGATATATTCCATACATCGGTTTCGTTTTGGTAGATGATATGAACCACCACGGGGATAGTGTAAATAATTTCGGGCGATTCCAACACAAGGCTTTGGCCAGAATTACCTTGCCTACGCATCATGGATTCGGCTTGCTTGGCTAATATCCATCTTTCAAAATCGGCGTCGCTTTCTGGCCACTCTCCCCTGCTCCTCATCGCATTCATCAAATCAACCGTCGAGCAACGAACTAACCCCTCCGTAGTCTTTGCTCGAGATTTAGACTTTTGAAGTTCTTGGCCCAAAACCACAGAGGTCAGACCCGATACCAAAAGCCATAAACCTAGGCTCCACAAAAATCTCCTTGAGAATGGTAAACCAAAAAGCATATTTTAAATTGAAAGCGTCAAATTAGCCTCTAATTCCCTAAAATTGCAGAAATGCACCATTAAATCCACCCATGGCCTCCGTAGGGAATTCAATAGGACAAGCGGCCATCTGGCTTCAAAAAGGCTATCCAGTAGCCATCCCCACCGAGACTGTGTACGGCTTGGCCGCCAATGCATGCGATCTCGATGCTTTAATAAGGGTTTTTGAAGCTAAAAAGCGACCTCTTTTCGACCCATTAATCGTGCATTTGCCGTCAGTGACAACCATTGCTCGTTATGCCAAGGATATTCCTCCGTTAGCCTTTGCCTTGTGGGAACGCTACAGCCCTGGTCCCCTAACCTTGGTTTTGAGAAAATCTACCTTGCTTCCAGACCTTGTGAGCTCGGGCTTGCCTACCGCAGGCTTTCGAATTCCCGCTCATCCCATGGCCTTGGATCTCCTGAATTCTGTTGATTTCCCATTGGCAGCCCCTTCCGCCAATTTGTTTGGTCGAGTGAGCCCTACTACAGCGACCCATGTTGTAGATCAGCTGGGGGATGCCATCCCTTACGTTTTGGACGGAGGCCCCTGCATAGTCGGTTTGGAATCTACGATCCTTGACCTAAGCGGACCTGAGCCAATCTTGTTAAGGGAAGGTGGTATTCCATCGCAACATATTGAAGATGATCTTAAAATAACTTTGCAAAGACCCCATCATGCGTACCGCGTCCATGAGGAAACCGCCCCATCGGCAGGCACCTTAGACAACCATTATGCAACCACGGTACCCTTGATTTGTTATCGGAATAACGAAGAATTAGAATTGCTCTTGAGAAAAGAATCATTATGGGAAGCGGGTCAACGTACTTTGCCCAATGCCAGATTCCCATCAAATGAGCCTACCTTAGGCATGCTTCGATTTCAATCCGATATTCCAAATAAATTTCTAGAGGTTTGGGATGAAACAAAATTTGGAATTCGCAGAATTGTAGAGATTTTGAGTCCAACCGGCGATATGAAAGAAGCCGCACGCAATTTATTTGCAGCCATGAGGGCGTTGGAAAGAGTCTCCCCATTGATCCTTGCCGAAATGGCCCCTGACCATGGCTTGGGTACTGCCATTAACGATAGACTTCAACGTGCCTCCTTCAAAGGAGACCAACCTTGAACCCCTGAATTTAACTTTTTAAATCTTACGGGAATTCCTTTAAGCCATCAATGGCTTAGTCCTTATTCCTCATGAGGTTCTTTGGTATATTTGGTGAGGACGAAAACAAAGCCACCCAAGGCCAATACAGCAAACAATATCCAACCGATCATAAATTCAAATTAAAGGAATTAAATACGAAAAGCTAATTTGTCACGAATATCGCGCAAAATACCTGCATATCACTGACATTGGAGCAGAAAAACGCAAGGTTTTTTGTGAAAGGTCGGAACTAGATTGGCACCTACCATCACAATCCATTCTTGTACGGTAGCGGTTTTAATCCACTCTTCAGGGCCACCGTTCAACCTGCATGCAAGACACAAAAGGGTCGAAGGATTGAGAATCTTGAGTAGGGAATTAAGGAGCGACTGGTTGCGATAAGGAGTTTCAATCCAAATTTGGGTTTGGTGGGTTCGACGGGATTCCGCTTCCAGATCACGGATTTTGGATTCCAATGCAGGACTCTTGACAGGAAGGTAACCATGGAATTCCATACGCTGACCATTCAACCCGCTGCTCATCCATGCCAACATGATGCTTGAAGGCCCGCTGAAAGGCACTACTTTCCACCCACGACGATGCACTTCCAATACCAAATTCGAACCAGGATCTGCCAAGGCTGGACAACCTGCATCGGACATCAAACCAAGGTCATGTCCTCGCTCCATAGGTTCCAATAATTTCAATAGATCATCAGTGTTGCTGTGCTCATTCAAAAGGTACAAATGATATTGGTTAAGATTTGCCTCTGGTAGAATGCGTCGTATCATTCTTCTGGACTCTCTTTCGGATTCAACGACCAAATGATTTAATCGTAACAACCTAGCTTTAAAAGCGGTACTTACCTGCTCTGTGCCGTATTCAGCATCTAGTAAGGTTGGTAACAAAACCAATTCAGGTGTTGTCATTTCCATAGGTGCGATGCGGTGAGGTAGTTGGGAGGTGGGACTAAATTTTGGTTTTTCGACCTACCCGAAGACGATGCAATTGCCTACGAATCAGACGGGTAATCTCCTTAATCGAATAACCGAATAACACGGCTGTACCGAAGCTGAAGGAGGAGTAAACGACAGCCACCAAGGCCATTTGATTATTTCCTAAAATCACTTGGCTCACAAAAATGGCTAAAGAAACGTTTTGTAAACCAACCTCCAGAGGTATGGTGATTCTGGATCGTGGACCCAGCTTGAAGAGAAAAGCAAGGAGTAATCCAAACAACATACCCCCACCGTTAAGCAATAAGGTCGGCGGTAACAAATCCCCTACAAAACCAAAAACCTGATCCGTACCCGAGTGTTCAGCGCCCGCTACCCCCACAAAGGCCACCAACAACATGGCGGGCATTAGATAGCGAAGTGGTTTGTCCGCCATGTCGGAAAATCTTGGATATCGGCTTCTAAACCAAAGTCCTACGCCTGCGGGCAATATAGTGAGCAAGGCAATGTCTCGAACTGTATGCCAGAAAGGCAGGCTGATCAATGCATGCTGCCCCATGAAATAACCAAGAGACCAATCCACTAGCCAAGGTATCGTCATAACACAAACTACGCTATTGATGGTAGTCAATGTCATGGATAAGGCCACATTGGCCTTTAACAAATGGCTAATCAGGCCTGCCGAAGCCCCTCCTGGACAAGATGCTACTATCATCAAGCCCACAGCATAAGCAGGGGGCATCTTGAAAGCAATTGTTAAAATCAGTGCCAAAATGGGCAGAACCACCATCTGTGCAAATAGGCCAACAATAATCGCCTTTGGAAATCTTAAAACATTACTAAAATGCTTCCAACTTAGAGACAAGCCCATACCCCACATAATCAATACTAAAGTGGCCGGCAGAAAATAATTTGAAAAGAAATTGGAATTCATTTCCTTAAATAAATTATGTTCATAAACAGTTTTGGTGCATGTTTTGATGCATGGAATCCAAAGGCTTATGAATTAAGCTTTAAGCCAAAATCATTGAAGCCTTCTTCCATGAGTATTTCCAATCGACCAACCTGCATCATTTCTAACATAGCCAAAAAGGTGAAAATGGCATGCATCTTGTCCGTGAAGTCTTCGAATAAGTCCAGAAAGGACGTAAATTCCTTATTGTTTAGCCGATTCGCTAGGTAATTCCTTTGGGCCGCAATGGAGTACGGGTATGGTGTTACTTTGTGTGTAACCTTGACTCGGGCGGCGCCACGTGCTATCGCTTGATGAAAATACTTGAGAAGCCGATAGAGATCAACGTGCAATAAATCTTGTTCAATGCCAAGTCCGGCCTCCACCTGCTTAAGTTCCTCAGTTTTGTTACCACGTGGCATCAGGGATTGCCTAAGATCTTCCATTAACTTAAGTTCTTCGGTCACGGCTTTGTAACGCTTGTACTCCAGGAGCCTTGCGGCCAAATCAGCCCTTGGATCAATTTCCACCCCAGCCTCGTCCAATTCGGGTCGGGGTAGTAACATTCTCGCTTTGATTCGAATGAGTGTTGCCGCCACCAAAATAAATTCTGCGGCTAATTCAATGTTAAGCTCTGCCATTTCCTGCATATACTGCAAGAAATCGGTGGTAATTTTCCCTATGGGAATATCTTGAATATCCAATTCATCTCTTTCAATAAAAAAGAGCAACAAATCGAAAGGCCCCTCGAAGCGATGCAACTTAATTTGATAGGTATCCTGCATGGTATGAGAGTCGAAAGATAAGGGCTGTCTTAGGCAGAAGGGCCAGCGGTTGCCACAACCAGATGTTCCGGTTGAAGGAATTGCGATGCGAGTTCCATGAGGTCTGCAGGACTGGTTTCGTCCAAGTTCCTGAGATATTCTCGAAGATAATCTTCCCCGAGGCCGTAGGACTCCAAATCCCAGTAACGATCAATCAAGGCCAAAGAGCCGTCCAACCCTGCCATGAGTTGACCCCTCAGGTAGGACCGAACCCTACCCCATTCGGGAACACTTAATGGTTCTCGGCCAAGTCTGTCCATTTCAAAACGAATTTGTTCCAAGGCTAGGGTTTCTGAACCTACCATTAGCTCCGATTGAATCGTCATGAGGGAATGATTTTGGTAGGAATGAAGTCGTGCCCCCACCCCATAGGTCAATCCTAGATCTTCTCTCAAATTTTGCATGAGCCTCGACCCAAAATATCCCCCAAGTACAGTGACCAAAATTTTGAGACGGTGATAAAGGGGGTCTGTCTTGGGTGGCCAAACCAAAGCGGCTCTTAAGGAAACTTGCAGAGCATCTGCTTTGGGAACGAAGGCCTCGGATGGAGAAGGATTAGGAACGACCAACT
Organism: Bacteroidota bacterium; assembly: GCA_005799025.1. Classification (GTDB taxonomy): domain Bacteria; phylum Bacteroidota; class Bacteroidia; order UBA7662; family UBA7662; genus SYHX01. The sequence goes on from SYHX01000043.1 coordinate 9,952, forward strand.
GCTCAGGACTAGACCCAGACTTTGATTCCAATACGGCATGGGGAAAGAAGCGTTGGAGACCATCCATCAGGTCGGGAACGACAACATCTGCCTTAGGACCGCATACCGAAAGCGACATTCCTTTGGAGGACAAAAGTTGATGGTGTGCCTCCAGTAGATGATCCCTGAAGATGGCCTCATAATTTTCAGGAGTTGATAAGCGTGCCTCTGGATGATGAAAGGGGTATACCATTTGACGCAATTGACGGCCCGCCAAGAAGCTCACCTTCTTGGATTCAATATGCCAATGCTGGATTTTGGATTGAATAATCGAATTCAGTTCATCTTGATGAAAGGCCGGCTCGGTGATGGCCTCCAGAAACAAGGGCCATACTTGGGGAAGAAAGCGATCCAACACCATCAAAGAAGCGGTGGTATGTTCAGCCTCCGATGAAAAACGAATTTGTCCTCCCCAATGATCTACAGCGGTGGTCCATTCAGCAGCGGATCGTTGACGAGTCCCTTCACTAAGCATTCGGGTCATCAGACGAGTAGACAAGAAATTTTGCTCAAACCAAAAGCCGTGATTCCATTGAATATCAATTCGAAGAAATGGTTCATTTCCCTGATTTAAAACGACTATTTTGGGATAGCCTTCGGAATGGATCCAAGGCTGAGGCCAGCCCCAAGTTAATGGCGTATTCTCCTCGGGTATAGGCCGCTTGCTGCGCTGTAGTGTCGATTCACCCATGATTATCTTGTTCATTGGGTATATACCGAAGAATAGCTGCCCTTTCAGGCTTGAGCAATTGAGCTGCCATGGCTTGAATACGTTCGGATGTAACCTTACGGTAACAGTCAATTTCACGATCCAAATCTTCTGCTTGACTGAGGTATTCAAAATAGCAAAGGTTCAGAGCGACATTCAAGCCGTTGGTTCTTCCCATGACCAAAGAGGCTTCTATTTGATTAATGCTTTTGGTTAACTCATCATGGCTTGGACCTTGATTAGAAATCTTGTACAATTCATCCCAAACTGCATTTTCCGCTTCATCAACCGAAACACCCTGGGCACAATGCCCACTCACCACCAAAAGACCTGGATCCATATCGCCGGTTACATATGCATTAAGGTCCGAAAACATGGGCCGTTCCATGACCAAGCCCCTGAACAACCTTGATGATTGTCCACGTGATAGAACATCGGTAATTAAATCGCAGGCATGATAATCCTCCGAAGCTCTGCCCGGCATAGGAAAAGCCATGTACAAGGCAGGGGCAGGAAAAGCGCCGTGCTTCTCTTGACGTCTAATGCCCGTTGGAGGGGGTTCCATTGCATAAGTTGACCTTTGTGTTCCTGATGGCTCCAAATCGCCGAACCAACGTGTTACCCACTCTTCTACCTTTTGTATTTCATACGGACCGTTGATGCCCAAAATCATTTGATCCGGAGCATAAAAGCGTTGGCGAAATTCGTGGACCTGGTCCAAAGTAGCCTGTTCGATATGCGAAATTTCTTTACCGATGGTCGCCCAGCGGTACGGATGAACCTGATAAGCCAAGGCCCTTAATTCCAACCAAGCATCTCCGTAAGGTTGATTTAGGTACCTTTCCTTGAATTCCTCAACCACTACTTGCTTTTGGGTATCCAATGCTTTTTGGTCAATGAGTGGAAATCCCATCCTATCACTTTCCAACCACAAGGCGACCTCCAACTGAGGTGCAGGAAAAGTTAAGTAATAATTAGTTAAATCATTGGATGTAAATGCGTTGTTTTCGGCCCCCATATTTTGGGCAACCTGATCATAGGAAGGCACGTGTTTGGATCCGGAGAACATCAAATGCTCAAACAAATGCGCAAAGCCTGTTTGATCAGGACTCTCGTCCCTGGATCCTACGCGAACCATTAGGTTAAGACAACCCATTCGAGTGTGATGATCGGGCCGCAAAAGCAAGGTGAGCCCGTTGGGCAAAACTCTTCGTTCAAAACTAGTTTTCACAAGACGCCAGGTAATTGAAGGTCGTGGCCCATCTTGTCTCGTTTGGTGGTGAGGTAACGAATATTATGAGGGTTAGGTTCAATCGGAATAGGCAAATACGAGGCCACTTCCAAGCCATAACCAACCAACCCAGCACGCTTGGTAGGGTTGTTGGTCATAAGCTCCATCCGGTTCACCCCCAAGCTACGCAAGATTTGAGCCCCTATCCCGTAATCACGCTCGTCCATAGCGAATCCCAAAGCCAAATTAGCCTCTACCGTATCCATGCCTTGTTCTTGCAGTTGGTAGGCTTTGAGTTTGTTAATTAAGCCGATGCCACGTCCCTCTTGATTCATGTAAAGAATCACCCCTTGACCTCTCTGTTGAATGATTTCCATGGCCTTATGAAGTTGGGGTCCACAATCGCAGCGGCACGAGCCAAAAATATCCCCGGTCATGCACGACGAATGCACCCGTACTGGAATGGCCTCCTCTGGATTCCAAGACCCCTTGATCAAAGCCAAATGTTCTTGAGTACCCTCATCTTGCCCGAAGGCAATCAGCTTGAAATCGCCCCATACGGTTGGTAAATCCACCTCCACCAAACGGTGGACCAAACTTTCTGTCTTCAGCCTGTAGGCGATCAAGTCCTGAATACTCACCAAGGGGAGTCTGTGCTGGTCAGCAATACTACGAAGGTCTGGCAACCTGGCCATACTACCATCTGGATTCATGATCTCGCATATGACCCCTCCCGGTTCCAAGCCGGCCAAACGCGCAAAGTCAACGGCCGCTTCCGTATGCCCAGCTCTACGCAAAACACCAGCCTTGCGAGCCATCAAGGGAAAAATATGACCTGGCCTTCCAAAGTCTTCGGGCTTGGACCTAGGATCCATCAAGGCTTGTATGGTCCTTGCTCGATCTGGTGCAGAAATCCCTGTGGAGCAACCATCTCCGAGATAATCCACTGACACGGTGAACGGTGTTTGATGGGAAGTGGTATTCCGTGTGACCATTGGAGTAAGATCTAAGGCCTTGCATCGCTCTTCAGCTAGCGGAGCACAAATCAAGCCGCGACCATGGGTGGCCATGAAATTGATCATCTCCGCATTCACCTTGGAGGCCGCCGCCACAAAATCTCCTTCGTTTTCTCGGTCTTCATCGTCCACCACGATGATTACCCGCCCTAGAGCTATGGCTTGAATAGCCTCTTCGATTGTATTGAGCATAAGGTGATCAAAAGTACGGATAAGGGCCCTCACATCGTTATTTTGGGAGAAAAGTAGGCAAATAAATGAACGCTCCTCCCAACGGGAATCCAATGAAATCCCCTTTGATCCATTTGACATGGAACAAGGTTTATAGCTTGTCCCTCATTTTGTTTATTGCTTCAATTCCTCTGTCCAAAGCGGCGGGAAGTCTTGCGGAAGGCTTAATGGCCGCATCTTGGCTGGCAGGATTGTGCAAGCGTGAGGAGAGATTAGCGAGATGGCGCCTATGGGCCCAAAATTCATGGCTTTGGGGGTTTCCGCTGCTGTTTCTGCACTATGTTATAGGTGGACTTTATTCAGAAGATCGTATGGGCTGGCTTACCGAAATTAATTCCAAACATTATTGGATAACCCTGCCCCTAATGTGGGGTACTCTCCCCCCTAAATCAAAGACTATCCATCTCGCTTGGTGGGCCTTTGTAATAGCCAACCTCGCGGTAGCCCTGATGGTTGTTTGGATCCATAGTACTGGTCTTCCTTTGTGGGAGGGTACCACGCAAATCCCTTCACCATTGGTGCAAAGACCAAGAGCAAGTTTATTTCTCGCCATTTCGTGTCTTTGGCTTTTTCACACTTTAAGGAAAGGACCCAAAACCCTATCTATACCTATCCTCATGGCGGTGCCCTTGCTTTTGGCTTGTCTTGTGGGATTAATTTGGATGGAAGGGCGAATTGGACAAGTTGGGTTGGTGATTGGCTTGGGTTGGATGGCCTTTAAAGAATGGGGCAAATACAAGGAGCGACTGTTCATTGCCATAGGTTTAAGCATAATCATTTGGGCAAGTTGGATGGGCTTTTCCTCTGTTCGGAAACCATTCCTAGAGGCCATCGAGGAGTATAAAGAGAGTCAAGCAGGCTACCCTCATTCTGAACCTGAATTTTCGTCTATAGGGATGCGATTCACCTACTGGTCCACCTATTGGGATATACTCCGCCAAGAACCCTGGTTAGGGGTAGGCAGTGGTGATCTTGATCTAATTGCAAGGCCGCTTTTTCAAAATCACCCCCTAGAGATCCCATTCAATCGCCCTCATAATCAATGGTTGGAGCTGGGAGTTCATTTAGGTTTCCCCGCTGTTTTGATAGCTTTGGTTGCTTGGGCCTTTTGGTGTAACAAACGCTACAATGAGTTTCAATCCCTGTGGGAAGCCTTGACTTTAGTATGGTTCCTAAGTACATTGGTTGATTGCACATGGAGCACCCAAGCCGGTTTGAGTGCCTTTATGGGCCTCAACCTCACTTTGCTATTGGTTAGTGGCTCTGTGAGAGAATCGTCATCGAGCTAAGCTTTTGGGCGATTTCATTGAGGATTGCAGGGTTCTGTTCGATGGCGTTACCCACTACAATCCAATCGGCACCTGCTTGCCTTAAAGCAAGAATTTGCTCGGCACTGCTAATACCACCGCCTACGATGATGGGCAAATCGACTGCTTCGCGTACAGCAGTCACCATGGCCAATGAAACCGGCTTAAGTGCCCCGGAACCTGAATCCAAATAAATCACCTTGAGCCCTAATTGAGCCCCCGCCAAAGCCGTAATGGCAGCAATATCCGGCTTATCGTATGGGATTGGTATTGTTTGGGTCATGTAATGTGCGGTGGTAGTCTTTCCGCCATCAATCAATAAATACCCTGTTGGGATGAGATCCAATTCAGAATCTCGAAGCAGGGCAGCGTAAGCGACATGTTGGCCAATCAAGTACTCAGGATTTCTCCCTGAGATCAAAGAAAGTAGCAATAAGCCATCGGCATGGGACGAGATTTGCATTCCCGAACCAGGAAACAAAACCACAGGTAAAGTGGTTTTGGCCCGAAAATGTTTGAGAAATTGATCGTACAGCGATGTGGTTTGCAAACTGCTACCCACCAAAAAACCACTCAAAATACCAGCTAAATTGGGGTCTAAAATGAAATTCAGATTAGACTCCTCGAAACGGTCTGGATCAACCAAAACCCAAAGAAATGGTGATGCATCATTTCGTTGATCCAAGTTAACTTTGAAGGCAGACATCTTATTTCAAAGATACCTTTAGCGCTGAACATTTTACAGGCATTAATGTCAATCTCCAAAATTCAATTTCTTTATTTGCTTTTGGGCTTTTGGCTCCATTTTGCAGATGTGAAGTCTCAAAGTGTTCAAATGGTATGGCAGAGTTTGCCAAACAGCTACCGTGATGCCAAAAGTTGGAATATTGTGGGCCAGAGTCAAGGTAGCGTTTGGTTCTTACTAAACTCCAAAGTGAACTCAAAAATAGAAAACAGAAATCTCCGGATGCAGATTAAACAGTCAGTGAACCTTCCACAGTTCTTTGATCAAAGCAACATCCATGAGATTTTGGATACTGATACAGGAACCCAGTTGATTTTTGATTTATACAACGCTTCTAATGGCGATCATGGTTTGTTTATTGCGGCAATACCAAAAGACAGTATCGGGCTAAACGAACCAAAACTTTTATTTGAGAAAAAAAATAATGATCCGGATGATTTAATTGAATTTTCAATGCCGAAAAACCATAATCAAAAAAGACCTTGGCTAATTCATACAAATTGTTCCAAAAATAATATAACACTCCATATACAAAAACGTTTAGCTTCTGATATTCATTCAAGGTCTGGAATATTCACCCTATCCAACGAAGGTTCTGATTTTTTGAATGGTGTGGTTTTTGTCAAATGCCTTCCACCTCAATTACACAGTGACAATCAAATTTCCTTTCTGTTTCAGTTTAAGAAATCCCGCAAAGACAGAAGTAATTTACAATGGGGTTTAGGGGTATTGGATATTTCTCAAAATCGAATTGATGCTTTTTACTTAACCCAGACCAACATATTTGATCAAAGCCTTAACCTGACTGCCAACCCGCCGGATAATCTGATTGTAGTACATGGATTTGTTATGGATCCAAAAAACCACTGGCCCGTAGGAACTACAACTTACACTCTGAATCGTGATTCTCTCACCCAATCCTATTCAATTAGATCTGTATTTTATCCGTTTAATCAGGAAATTCAAAGGAATATTCTGGGCTTCAGAGCCAATGAGCGCGATTTGAATATAGTGGACAATTCATTTTCCAGATCAATTTCCCATGACGACCTAAGCACTACTTTGATTTGGAGAAGACGTTTTAAATCCTCAGAAACCCTTATTCAATACGGTCAAGGAATGCCCATCTATCGAGAAATCATACGATTTCACTCCAATGAATGGGTCATAACAAACCTTCACTTGAATGGCACTGTAAAATGGAGCCAAATAGTGCCCATGAATTTAATAACGGCAGACCAAAATAAATATCATGAAAACCAAGACTTTAGTCTTGGCGGTAGTATTCTCCTGACCGGTTATCAGAACATGAACAACCGAACCGTTCCCTATGCATTAACGATCAATGGAAATGGAAATGTTTACCATACCGAGTCCTATGATATTCTTAAAAATCTACGTCCAGAATGGTCTAAATCTTTTGTTGTCGATCCTTTTAGCGCACTTATTCCTTCGCAAAAAGGAAACAGAGATGGTCTTCTCTACTTTCATTCCTCTAGTCCATGATTGCCAAGTTGTTTTCGCGTGTGATGGCACCTTGGAGTTACTTCGTAACAGGCCTGGTTTTAACTATTCTTCTCTGGATTGGCCAATCCTTTTTTTATCCTACCCGATTTTGGCACCTTGAAGAAATGGTCCAATTAACTTCGCTTCCTCTGAGCCTGGGGATTTTTGGAATAAGCGTGTTTACGGCATACCTCATCGATTCATATCTTCTTACCAATCTCAAATACGAATACGAATACAGTTTATGGTTCCCCGCTTGGGCAATCTGTTACTTTTCAATGCATTTGTACGAATTGAACAAAGACTACGCATGGTCCTCTTTGTTTATTGCTGTTTTCATGGGCCTATGGATACATTTTCAAGAGAAAGAGTCCAAGATGAGTTTATTGGCGGCGGGTTTAGCAGTCGGTATATCAACCGCATTCATCCCTTTGACTAGTATTCTAATATTGTTTGGCTTATCAGCTCTTTGGATTTGGAATACTAATCCTCTTCGCAGCAGCTTCGTTTGGATACTTGGATGTCTGCTTCCATCATATTATTTGTCGACCTTTCGATGGATCTTCAACAAGGATTGGCCCCATACGTCCCTCGCAAAGCATTCTGAATTATGGTTAGTTAATTTACCAAGCTATCAAATACCTTGGTATCTCATCCTTGTCTTGGCCTCTGCGGTGGCAGGGATTCTACTTCATTTGTTGGGGCTTAATGCTTTATCAAAATTTCATAGGCTTCTAAGCTTTCAGTGGCTTTGGCTCGGTCTTTTTTTGGTCACTGTATTCGTTTTTTTTGACTCTGACCCATGGGCGTTTTTGGCGCTTTTTACACCTTGGATTGCATGGTGGGTTAACGGCTTCTTACATTGGAGGGAAGGTCGATGGATTCAAGATGCCTTTTTCATTGTTTGGATTCTTTTGTTTTTATGGAACCCGTAAGAACCTCATCATTTGGATTGATTAGGGTTTCAGCCTCCTTATTTTCGTCCTAATCTCCAATTTAAAATCATGAAAGTAGGTATTGTCGTTTTTCCGGGATCCAATTGCGACATGGATACGCGCTTGGCCTTTGAAGAAGTCCTTGGACTTTCGGTCAAAATGCTGTGGCATAAAGAAACAAGCACCGGAGACTGCGATCTTGTGGTACTGCCTGGTGGATTCAGTTATGGGGATTACCTTCGATCAGGGGCCATAGCCCGCTTTGCACCCATTATGGAGGCTGTCGTGGCCCATGCAAACCGAGGTGGAATGGTTCTAGGAATATGCAACGGCTTTCAAATTCTGACGGAGTCCGGTCTATTACCAGGCGCCTTATTGCGCAACACGTCCCGCTTGTTTGTTTCCAAGGACATTTACCTTAAGCCTTGCAGCCGACTAGCCTCTTTATCCGCATCTTTGGACCCAAAGAAATTGCTAAAGATTCCTATCGCCCACGGTGAGGGGCGTTATCATATTGATGACCGTGGCCTCAAATCCCTTCAAGATCAGGACCGTATCATGTTTCGCTATTGTGACTCTCAAGGGTTAGAGGGAGGTACCGCAAACCCGAATGGCTCATTGGATGATATCGCCGGGATTTGTAGCAATAACGGACGGGTCATGGGCTTGATGCCTCACCCGGAAAGAGCCGTTCACCCTTTGTTAGGTCTTGGAGACGGGTTGGCTATATTGCATGGGTTAGAGCAGCAGGCCGTTTAAGGAGGATTTTTTCTTGAGGCTCAAAACTTGAAGCTCTCATTTAGGAAAACCCCAAACTTTGAGCCGTTCCGAAACAGCTTGCGCTGGACTAAGTTGGCCTGAGCGAAGAGCAGATTCCAGATCATCGTAACCACTCGTTGAATGAGAAGAAGACCAATGTTCCAACAACGCCTTACTAAGCATCCGATGAAATGTGGAGACTCTCTGACTGGCCCTTTTGTTATGGATCCAATCGGGCAATTGAGGCAAAGCATTTAAGTCCTTCATGGTGCGCCAATACGAGTCCCAGCCCACGTCTTGTACGCTACTGATGGCCAAGCAGGGGACCTTCCAACCGGACAAAGTATGCGGTGGAAACAAGGATAAGGCGGATTGATAATAACGTTGCGTCTCCGTAGCGGGTTCATACCCTTCCCCATCGGCCTTGTTCACAAGGACCATGTCTGCGGCTTCTACAATACCGCGCTTGATCCCCTGCAAATCATCCCCTGATCGACCCATCAAAAGCAAAAGCGTCCAGTCGACCAAATCCGAAACCGCAATTTCATTCTGACCCACCCCCACCGTTTCCACCAAAACAGTATCGTATCCCGCAGCAAGGCACAGATCAATCGCCTCCTTGGTGACAGCGGTTGTTCCGCCATGTGTAGCCCCGGATGGAGAGGGCCTGATATAGGCTTCATCGCGAGAGGCCAATTGTTGCATGCGTGTTTTGTCACCAAGGATACTGCCACCACTCCTTGCTGAGGAAGGATCAATGGCCAAAACCGCCACACGATGACCGCGATCCACTAAGTGTATTCCTAATTTGTCAATGAAGGTGCTTTTACCAGCCCCCGGCGGACCGGTAATGGCCATGGTCCACCCATTAATATCTTGATCACCCGATGCTTTATGCAACTTGCCTTGCAGATGCTTGTCCACCAATATCATCAATTCGGTGGAGGCCACTCGATCTTCTGCTTTACGACTTTCGACCAATGTTATAGACTTGGCAAGAGCCAAACGCTCTCCATGAATCAAATCCTCCAAAAGTTGATGAACGTTCATGCCCTAAATCGTCATATTGGAATAAATGACACTAATCGGTAACGGTATTTTTCGAATCTCCTTGGAGGATTTCCATAGCTGCCTCGGATAAGCGAGTCCCGGGACCGAACACAGATTGGACACCGGCCTGCTTCAGGGGTTCATAATCCTCCGGTGGAACGACACCACCCACGATCACCCGGATATGGTCAGCTTTAAGCTTGTGCAAGGCTTGCATTAGGGCCGGAATCAAGGTCAAATGTCCTGCGGCCAATGAGGAAACCCCCACCCAATGGACGTCGTTTTCGACAGCTTGTTTGGCACATTCTTCCGGCGTCTGGAACAATGGCCCCAGGTCCACATCAAATCCCAGATCAGCAAATC
>SYHX01000044.1 GCA_005799025.1 Bacteroidota bacterium
CCAACAATTTAACAACCTTCGAGAACAAATGCCATGGTGGCAATCAGGAAGGTATATAGCAATTGCTCCTAGAAAAGTAGGTATTCCCTTCGCCAAGAATCGTATATTCTTCAGCCAACAAATGTGTTTATTTCATTGGATGGTAGATCACCATGATTTATCGGAATTACCCATGAAAGATTGTTCCAAAGAAGAAATTTACCAACGCATGATCGAAGTCATCAACGTCATTGCCGATACCTATGCATTCTTGAATATGTGCCAATACGGCCACGTCTTTCGTAGCGATTTCGGCGACACATCAACGAGTTGGAAGTATTGGTTAGGCAACATCCCTTTGAAACTCTTCTGGTGGAAAAGCCATACCCTATGGGCCCAGAATAAGCTCAAAAAATGGAGGGAGGCAGAAGAAAAGTACTACAAACAGCTAGAAGACAAGGAACAACGAAGCAATGAACGCTTTTATGAAAATTACTTAAATTGCAGAGATGTTACCTTGCATGACTTTCTACCAAAAAGACCAGGTGCCCACGTTATTGATGCCAATTTTGAAAAGGATGGTCTATGGATCGACCATTTTGATGTCTCCAATAGTGAGCATTGGAAATATTGCGTCAAAAATTGGAGCCTTGGGCGTTTGCGGGAAGCCTTCGGTGTCGAGACCAGGAACAAACAAACACTCCTGGAGGCCATAGCAGATCGGTACAAAGGCGAAACGGCTTACAATGACCTCCAAAATTATTTGAATTCCCAAAACATTCCTTATCACGAAATGGCCTACCGCGCATAAGTCCTTTCCCTTCGATACAGCCTCTCCCCTTCTTTAAACATCGCCTATCCATGACCACACTCCCCGAAGCATCCACTGCGTCCCCCGAAGCGCCAGCAGCGCCCCCCAAAACCAAAACCGTAACCCGCTCCAAGGCCAAAACCAAGACCCTGGAGGAGACCGAAAGGCAGGTCACGGTGCATTGTCGCTACCAAACGATTCCACCGTCCTGGATACGCATTTGGAAGACCACCTACCTCATCGACCAAGCCACCGGCCATCGCAGCCCCCTGCTAACCCAGGTGGGGATCACCCTGTACCCCCACTTGACCCCCGTCAAGGCCAGGTCCGAAACCTTTTTTACGTTGGTTTTTGCCCCCCTACCCTCGGACTGCAAAGTCTTTGACCTGATTGAAGAAATCCCCGAACCGGGGGGATTCAAAATTTACGGTATCCGACGCAACAAAAGCGATGTATATCGGGTGGATATTGTATAAAAACCATTTCCCAACCCCACCCAACCTAAACCTTCTCGAGGTATTCGAACATGGCTTCATCAACAGGGGTATCCATGCTGAAGCGAAAATTCACGACAGGTGTCAGGGGTGATTCAGGGTGTGGTTGAAGTGGCATAAAGTCTTGAACAACAGAGCCCTCAATCACCTGCACATCGCCCATGTAATAAAACTCTTTGCCTTCGGAATCTTCTTTTTTGATAAACAAAAGAATACGGCGGGAGGAAATCACCTCCTGAATTTCGGAACTTTCCAATCGGCGGTTTGAACGAGACTGCCAAGCAAAGGTGCTGGGGTCCACAAAGGCGTCTTTGTAATTGGTGGATTGCGTCACATTAGCTGCCTTGTGGTAGGTCACAAACAAAGGCGTCTGCCCTTGGACTGTTCGGTACCCAAACAATGTAGCCGCGACATCCCTCTCCCAATGAAGGATTCGGCACACATCCTTGCGGCCGTATTTGCGGTAACGTACAAAGCCCCCCACCATTTCACATTGGGACAAGTCCTTGGTAAAGGTCCGCAAAGCGTAGGACACCGAATCCGTTAAAAAAGCCAGAAACGAGCTGTTCTCCAAGGCCTTTTCCAAATCCACATCCATCACCAAAGCCCCGCCCTGTTCCCGTACCACTCGATGCAGGTTATTCACAAACCCAAAATTGAGATTATTCTGCACCGAGACCCATTCTTGGTGACTGCATGTCAAGCCAAATCTCGCCTGCATTCGCTGATTCAAAGAAGCTAGGTCCAAAGTCTCGCCCCCCAACAAAGCCTCCAAAACCACAGTCTCGGTCACCCGCTTGGCGTTGTTAATTTCTTGGGAGAACAATTCAAGTAATTTTTTGGAAAACCCATCCAGAGGCTCCCCCGTCCACGCCTCCCCTTCAACCCGTAACACAAAATTTGCGTAGGATCGATCGTAATCCACATACAGCATTGGATCCCTCTGACCGTGCTCCAGAAAATCCACCATCATCGGAACGCGGCCCAATTGAAAACGCAGCCGCTTGTAATCGTCCCGCAGATCGCTCAGCTTGCTCATGTTGGCCTGGTCGATCGCCGCATAAATGCGTTCCTTGGCGATTGGGTCAAAATTGACCGTCGAAGTTCCTGGCAGGGTATTGCTCCCGGTCGTCAACAACTTGCGCAACGTGTCTTTGTTGTAGGTAGTATCCCCGTACAAGGCCACCGGAACCAAGAAATTCTTTTGGTAATTTCCAATAAAATCAATGACCGTGAGGTATTCCTTCCCCGGAATTTTGCGAAGACCCCGGCCCAACTGTTGAACAAAAACAATGGCCGATTCGGTGGGACGCAACAAAATCACCTGGTTCACCCGCGGGATATCGATGCCTTCGTTAAAAATATCCACCGTCAAGATATAATCCAGCCCTTGAGGGTCGGACTCCAGGGCTTGGATCGCCTGGGCACGTTGTTCATCGCTGCTGGAACCCGACAA
>SYHX01000045.1 GCA_005799025.1 Bacteroidota bacterium
CAGTCCTTTGCTCTACCAACTGAGCTACATCACCCCTCTTTATGCCTCGGAGAGGGCCGCCTGTGCGGTCACATCTCCCTGTCAAGGGATGCAAAACTAATTCAGTGGGGATTAATTTCAATTAAACGGAACATTTTTGGGATTTTGGGGGTTTTATAAGCAAATTTGAAACGTAATGGGATTAGGCCTGCTCCAATCACTGCTCTTTGTGGGGGTCCTGCTGACCGGAATAACGCCTTTTTTGCGCAGGGTGAGCCGTATTCGGGCCAATATTTTCCGAGGGCAGGGTTCTCCCACCACCGATCGACCCGCATTGCGCTGGCGCCAGATGGCCCGTGTTGCCCTAGGCCAGTCCAAAATGGGCAGCCGACCGGTCGCAGCCTTTTTTCATGTTTTAATCTACGTAGGGTTTGTGCTCATCAACCTTGAATTGCTTGAAATTGCGTTGGACGGAATTCTGGGGACGCATCGCATCTTGGCCACGCCCTTGGGTTCGTTGTACACGTGGATGATTGCCTGCTTCGAGTTCCTCGGTTTGGGGGTGGTAATGGCTTGCCTGGTCTTCTTATGGAGGCGCAACGTGCAAGGCCCCGCGCGACTCTATAATTCTGCCGAACTGAAAGGTTGGCCGGCCAAAGACGCCAACTTGATTCTCATCATCGAATTGATTCTGATGGGCGCCTTGTTCCTGATGAATGCAGCGGATATGGCCATGCATCCCGGAGTCTATTCCTTCCCTTTGAGTGGCCTGATTGCCAAGTCCCTGCAAGGATGGAGCCCGGAGGCTCTATACGCATGCGAGCGCATTGCCTGGTGGCTCCATATCGGCGGGATTCTGGGCTTCCTGAACTACCTGCCCTATTCCAAGCACTTTCACATTGTTCTGGCTTTTCCCAACACATGGTACGCCTCCCTGGATGCCCCAGGTACCATGACCAATATGCAGGTCATCCAAAACGAAGTTCAGGCAATGCTCAACCCGACCTCCGCCCAGCCCCCTTCGACCGAGGCGCCGGGTCGCTTTGGTGCCGCCGATGTCCATGACCTATCCTGGAAAAGCCTCTTGGACGCCTACAGTTGCACCGAATGCGGTCGCTGCACTTCGGTCTGTCCGGCGAACATCACCGGCAAAAAACTCTCCCCCCGCAAGATCATGATGGACACCCGGGATCGCCTCGAAGAAAGCGATCGTTGGCTGCAGGCCAACCCCGAAGCAGCCAAGGTCGCTGATGGCAAAACCTTGTTGGGAGATTATATCAGTAACGAAGAAGTCTTGGCCTGTACCTCCTGCAATGCCTGCGTTGAGGCCTGCCCTATTCTAATCAACCCGCTCAACATCATTCTGGAACTGCGCCGCTACCGCGCCATGGAGGCCGGCGAAATGCCCTCTGAATGGGCGTTGATGCAGGGCAATATCGAAAACAACGGCGCGCCTTGGGCCTTCCCGGCCGCCGATCGCCTGGCCTGGGTCCAAGCCAACACCAACCAACCGTCTTGAAACCAGAACAAATGGAAATTCTAACCCTTGCTCAACTCCAATCCAGAGGCCAAGAGGCGGAATACTTGTTTTGGGTAGGTTGCGCAGGCAGTTTTGATGACCGAGCCAAAAAAGTCACCCTAGCCGTTACCCAAATCCTGCACCATGCAGGCCTGTCCTTCGCCGTCCTGGGGACCGAGGAATCCTGCACCGGTGATCCGGCCCGCCGTTCCGGGAACGAATTCCTTTTTCAAATGCAGGCCGCTCAGAACATTAGCACGTTGAATGCCTACGGGGTCAAAAAAATTGTGACGGCTTGTCCCCATTGTTTTAACACATTGCGCAACGAATACCCGGAACTGGGTGGACAATACGAAGTCGTTCATCACTCCACGCTGATTCAACAACTCATCAACGAAGGTCGATTGCGCCTTCAGGACGGGGGTCCGTACAAGGGCCGCCGGATTACCTTTCACGATTCCTGTTACCTGGGTCGTGCCAACGGGATTTACGAAGCCCCCCGCGATTTAATCCGCGCCTTGGATGCCGATTTGGTCGAAATGCGACGCAGCAAGCGCAACGGCCTGTGTTGCGGTGCGGGCGGTGCCCAGATGTTCAAAGAAGCCGAAGCCGGACGCTTGGAAATCAACCACGAAAGGGCCTCCGACATGGCAGCCTCAGGGGCCGAAACCGTCGCCGTGGCCTGCCCATTTTGCATGACCATGCTCAAAGACGCCGCCTCGCAGACCGGTCAGGACAAGATACAGGTCCTTGATTTAGCCGAAATCACGGCCGGCTCCCTCGCCAACTAGACCAAGCCATCGTGTGGGTTCCCTTTGAAGAATTACCGGCCTCGGCGCGCCTTTGGGTATTTACCTCACCCGTTCCGCTGGATACCGCCCTCCTCCTGCCCCCTTTGCAGGAATTTGTCCGCTCTTGGACCGCCCACCAACAGGATTTGAAGGCTTCGGCATCCTTGAGCGATGGCTATTTTATACTCTTGGCCGTGGACGAAAACCAGACGGCAGCAAGCGGTTGCTCCATCGACAAAGCCACCCACTTCGTGCAGAATCTCGGCCAAAGCCTAAAGCTGAACCTCCTAGAGAAACGCCGTTACTTCTACCGCAACGGGGACCGGCTTATGCATGCAGTCGATTCCCAAACCATCCAAGTCGTCGATCATCAAACCATGCAAGCCGCGGTCCAAGGAGGTCGGGTTACCCCCACAACCTTGGTGGCCGACACCCTTGTGAGCAAGGTCGGCGACCTCGATCGCCTCTGGTTACCCTTCGGCGAGAGCTGGCACCGCCGGCTCTTCGGCCTCTAGGGCCAGACCCTGGGGGGCATCCAGCTCGTAACGCAGATTCTCGATGATAAACTGCTGACGCTCAGGCGTATTCTTGCCCATGTAGTAGGCCAGCAGTTTGGGAATGGAGGTATCGGCTTTGAGAATAATGGGCTCCAAGCGCATATCGGGTCCGATGAAACGACCGAATTCTCCGGGGGATATTTCGCCCAAGCCTTTGAAGCGGGTGACCTCGGCTTTGGCTCCCAGGCGCTTCATGGCTTCTTGCTTCTCCGCTTCGCTGTAACAATAAATCGTTTCCTGCTTGTTACGAACCCTGAACAAGGGCGTTTCCAAAATATAAAGATGCCCTTCCCTCACCAAATCCGGGAAGAACTGCAAGAAAAACGACATCAATAGCAGGCGAATATGCATCCCGTCCACGTCCGCATCGGTAGCAATCACAATACGGTTGTACCGCAATCCTTCCAAACCGTCCTCGATTTGCAAGGCATGCTGAAGCAAATTAAATTCCTCGTTCTCGTACACCACCTTCTTCTTAAGCCCATAACAATTCAAAGGCTTGCCTCTGAGGCTAAATACCGCCTGGGTTTCCACATGCCGGGCCTTGGTGATGCTGCCGCTGGCCGAATCCCCTTCGGTAATAAAAAGCGTACTGTTGTAGTGGCCTTCGTTCCGGCCCTCGTTGTAGTGCAGGCGACAGTCCCGCAATTTGCGGTTGTGCAGGTTGGCTTTTTTGGCGCGTTCGTTGGCCAGCTTCTTGATCCCGGCCATATCCTTGCGTTCCCGCTCGCTCTGGGTGATTCTTTTGAGCAAAGCGTCGGCCACCGCCGGGTGCTTGTGCAGGTAATTATCCAGCTCCCTCTTGATGAAATCCCCAACAAAGGAGCGGAGCGGAGCACCACCCGGGGCCATGTGTTGGGATCCCAACTTGGTTTTGGTCTGCGACTCGAAGACCGGTTCCTGAACCCGCAGGCTGATGGCACTAATAATCGAACCCCGAACATCGGAGGCGTCGAATTCCTTTTTGTAAAACTCTCGGATCGTACGGACCAGAGCCTCTCTATAAGCCGCCAAATGCGTACCTCCCTGCGTCGTGTACTGACCGTTGACAAAGGAATAATGCTCCTCCCCGTATTGTTCGCCGTGGGTGAAGGCCAATTCAATATCCTCGCCCTTGAGATGCACGATAGGATAACGTATGCTATCTGCAGGGGCTTTGCGTTGCAGCAAGTCCAATAATCCATCCTTGGAAAAAAATTTCTTACCGTTCAAGTATAGGCTAAGCCCCGCATTGAGGTAAGCATAATTCCATAATTGCTCCTCAATGAATTCGTGGATAAAATGAAAATTCCTGAAAATATCTCCGTCCGGAACAAATTCTACATACGTTCCGTTCTTGTCCGCAGTGGGCATATCCTTGCTTTCTTCAACCAAGATGCCCTGCGCAAATCTGGCGGTGCGGGTACGGCCATCCCTGAAGGATTGCACCCTGAAGGATTTGCTCAAGGCGTTCACGGCTTTAGTGCCTACTCCGTTGAGCCCCACCGACTTGGTAAAGGCTTCGCCATCGTATTTGCCACCGGTATTGATCCTCGAAACACAGTCCACCAACTTCCCCAAGGGTATTCCTCTCCCATAATCCCGCACGGTCACCATCTCGCGACTGACTTGAATTTCGATGGACTTCCCGAAACTCATCACGTATTCGTCAATGCAATTATCGATGATTTCCTTGATGAGAACATAAATACCATCATCGTAAGCGGAACCATCCCCCAACTTACCAATGTACATCCCGGGACGTAGGCGAATATGCTCCCGCCAGTCCAGGGACTTAATACTATCTTCTGTATATTTCATGGGTTAAATTATCCGGTAAGGTTAGGCATCAAATTAACGCCATCAAGCCCGCATTTGCAATTCTACCAGACTACGGTACAAACCTTCCGACTGCATAAGCTCAGCATGCCTTCCTTCCTGAACCTTGCGACCCCGCTCCAGGACCACAATACGATCAGCGCTTTGGATGGTGCTCAGGCGATGCGCAATCACCACGGTGGTTCTGCCCACCATCAGATGCTGCAAGGCTTCCTGCACCTCCTTCTCGGCCATAGAATCAAGAGCCGAGGTCGCTTCATCCAAAAGGAGCAATTGCGGATTGCGATACAAAGCCCTTGCAATGGCAATGCGCTGACGCTGCCCACCGCTCAAACGAGAACCTTGTTCCGCCAACGACGTGGCGTAGCCTTGCTCCATCTCGGCAATAAAACCGTGGGCGTTGGCAGCTTTAGCAGCCTGCTTCACCCGATCTTCTTCCGGACGGGGATCCCCAAAAGCAATATTGGCCGTCACCGTATCGTGAAACAACCAATTGTCCTGACCCACCAAACCGATTAGCCCCCGCCAATCCTCCACCTTCCAATCCCGCAGGTCCTGCCCGTCCACCACTATTCTTCCTTCCGCCGGTTCCACAAAGCGGCTGATTAAATCCATGGCGGTGGACTTGCCCGAACCAGACACCCCCACCAAGGCCACTGTTTCGCCTTTGCGGCATTCAAAACTCAAATCCTTCAAAACCCATTCCTCTCCGTAACGAAAGCCCACCCCCTCAAAGGCCAAACCTTCTTGCAAGGTCTTGAGCGGGGCCGCCTGCGCTCTGGCTTTTACGGTAGGCTGCTGATCGAGTAACGCAAAAACCCTTCTCGCCGAAGCCAAACCCTTCTGCACATTGGTATACGCCGAACCCAAGGATTTGACCGGGGGCAATAATTGTGAAAACAACAAAATGTAGGCAATGAACTGACTGGCTGTAAGGGCACTGCGTTGTTCGATCACCATGGTTCCACCAAAATAAATAATCCCCAAAACCGTCACCACTCCCAATACCTCCGATACCGGATTCGCCAAGTCTTTACGGTCAAAGATGCGGCGCAACAATCTTGCATAGCCCTCGTTCAGCTCCCTGAATCGCTGTACCATAAAGTCAACGGCATTATTCATGCGCACAATACGGATACCGCTCACGGTCTCTTCGAAGCGCGATAACAACATCCCGAGCAGATCCTGACTCTGTCCAGAATCATTCCGTAATCGACGAGTAATCAGTCCTATAGCCCAACCGGATAAGGGGAGCACGGCAAACGAAAACAAGGTCAGTGCGGGCGACAGCATCAGCAACAAACTCACGTAAGCCAAAATCAAAAGGGGTTCTCGCAACAAAACGTGCATGGTATTCACCACCGATCCTTCGATCTCCGTCACATCGTTGGACAAAACCGAAATCAAATCTCCCTTGCGTCGGTGATGAAAAAAAGAAATATCCTGCTCGGTCACCTGCAGGTACAAATCCTGGCGCAAACGAAAGATCAATCGGCTGCGCAGACGATTCAAAATTTTCTGGGCCGCAAAACGAAAGGCATTGGCCAGCAATATCGAAATCCCCACCCCAATACAAACAAAAGCCAAGGCCCCTTGACGACCGTAAGCGGCCATGATCCCCTCAAAATAATACCCGAACAAATCCTTGGCATAATCCACGGACCAACGAAATTCCGGAAAAGAGGGCGCCTTGGATGCTGAAGAGAGCACAACGCCAACGCTCGGCACGCTATCCCCGGCAGCCCCAAAGATCAAATCCAACAAAGGAATGAGCAGCGTAAAATTGGCCACCCCAAAAACGATTCCCAAAAGGGTGAGCAACAAATACCTGGTCATCGGTCCGGCCAGCGGTCCGGCCATGGCGAGCAGTCTCCAGTAGGTTTTCACGCCAACTCAGGAATTTCGGGAACCCTTGTCTTGGGCACTCTTTTCGTTTTGTTGTCGGCGCAAAACCGCCAATCGTTGCCGCAATTCCGCCTCCTTCTCCCGGGGACAGACCAGAATCCCGTCCGGTGAGTCCGCAACAATAAAATTCTCCAGCCCGTCAATCAAGGCAATTCGTTGCCCTGTAATGTGAATCATGTTGTTATGCGCATCAAAAAGCGCCACCTGGCTCCCGTTCACCGCATTGCCAAAATAGTCCTTATCGTGTTCCCGGTAGATCTCGGCCCAGTAGGTCAAATCCCCCCAGCCAAAATCCCCCAATTGCAAGCGCAGGCCCTCGGCCTTGTCCAGAATGCCTTCACGGAACGAGGCCGATTCGCATCGAGGGAAGATCTTGGCGACCATGGCCGGCCAAAGACTTCGGTCCGGGGTAACCGTCAATTCTGCAAAAGCATCTACCAAGTCCGGCATCCAGCGTTGGTACAAATCCATGAAAGCCTGAACGGAGCCTACTTTGATCCCCGTATACCAGGCAAAATCGCCAGAGCGGTAAAAAGTGTTGGCAAGCTCGGGAGTGGGTTGATCCGTGAAGGTCTTGACCTTGTAAACATCCGTTTCAGCCTCCGAATCCTGAACATATTGCACATAGCCGTAATTGGGTTCAGGACGAGTGGGTTTGACTCCGATGACCTGAATCCATTGCCGCTCCATCGCGTGGACAATGGCCTGGCTAAGAGTCGAAATAAAACTCTCTTGATCAGTCACATAGTGATCACATGGCAAGATAATTACCGAATCCGATGACCCATGTCCTGCGAGACTCAACAACCCGTAATAGGTTGCGGTGGCCGTTTGCTTGCGGATCGGCTCCAGAAGCAAATGATCTTCCGGCAAATCAGGCAATTGTTCTCGAACCAAATCCCCCCATCGAGCTTGGGTAATCACCCGTATCTGTTCAGCTCCACCGCAGAGGCTCAAGGCACGATCAAATGTATGTTGCAACATTGTTCGCCCTGTACCCATCAGATCATAAAATTGCTTGGGCTTCTCGGTTCGGCTTACCGGCCACAAACGACTTCCACTACCACCGGCCATGATCAAGACCTGTGGAGAAGAAAAGTGGGAAAGAGAATTTGGCATGATTAAACAACGCCCTCGCGGAGCAAATCGTGCAAATGTACCACCCCTGCATAGTGCCCTTGCTCATCTACCGCCAACAACTGGGTAATTTGATGCGCGCGCATCAAAGCCAAGGCCTCCACAGCCAGCGAATCCATGGTCACCGTCCTCGGTGATGGGCTCATCAATTCCTCTGCCACCAAACCCTTCGTTTCCTTACCGGATTCCAATAATCTTCGTAAATCCCCGTCTGTGATGACCCCCACCGGCCGCCCTGCATCCACCACCGCGGTAGCCCCCATGCGGCCTGATGAAATTTCCGTCACCAAGGCCTTGAATCCTGCTTGGGGATCCACAGCAGGCCGGGCATTGCGAGAAACCAAATCCTCAACGCGGAGGTACAATTGTTTGCCCAAAACCCCTCCGGGATGCACCCTTGCAAAGTCTCCCTTACTGAATCGCCTTAATTCGATCAAAACCACGGCAAGAATATCCCCCCAGACGATTTGCACAGTAGTGGAGGTGGTTGGAGCGAGGTTATGAGGACAGGCTTCGGCCTCCACATGGCTCAAAAGAACATATTCCCCGGCAGCAAGGCCCAAGGCTGATTCGGCATCGCCGGTTATTGCCACCAAGCGTTGACCCCCTTGGCGAATCATCGGCAAAAGCGCTCTGATTTCAGGTGAATTTCCGCTTTGGGACAGGACCATTACCAGATCCTCTAGTTGAACCATGCCCCAATCTCCATGGACGGCATCGGCCGCATGCATGAACAAAGCCGGGGTGCCGGTGGAATTCAATGTCGCCACTATTTTCTGAGCGACCAAGGCGCTTTTGCCAATTCCGCTGAGCACAACACGGCCCTTGCATACCAAAATCGCTTCGACCACCCTTACCAAAGGCTGCTCTGGGAGGGCTTTAAGGGACTCTATAGCTTTGGCTTCTAGGTCCAAAACCCTCTGTGAAATTTTTTTGATGAGACTTGAATCCAAAATGACTTTTCTACGTTACCTTAATAAACCAAAACAAGGGGCCAAGTGGCTCTTTGAGCCCACAAAAATACCCTAATTTTCATGGCAGAAAACCTCGTCGAAACAAACATCTCCCAGCGGCTCCGCAAGTCGTTGAAGGAGTTTTTTGGCTTTGACCGTTTCAAAGGCCAACAGGAAGCGATTATCGAAAGCATTTACGAGGGCCGTGATACCTTCGTCATCATGCCCACCGGGGCTGGTAAATCCCTTTGTTACCAATTACCTGCCATTATATCCCCAGGAACGGCCATCGTCATCTCGCCGCTTATCGCTTTGATGAAAAACCAAGTGGACGCGGTCCGCGCCTTTTCTGGAACAGACGGCATTGCCGAATTCCTGAATTCCTCCCTCAACAAGGCCGACCTTAAGCGCGTCAAGGCCAACGTGGACTCCGGCATTACCAAATTGTTGTACGTTGCCCCCGAATCCCTTGTCAAACAAGAAAACCTGGATTTCCTCCATGAACATCGGATTTCCTTCGTAGCCGTCGACGAAGCCCATTGCATTTCCGAATGGGGTCACGACTTCCGGCCAGAATACCGCAACATTCGCCAAATGGTCAAGGCCATAGGCAATGTCCCCATCATCGCCCTGACTGCTACGGCCACCGAAAAGGTGCAAAATGACATCATCAAAAATTTGCAGATGGCGGATGCCCGGCTCTTCAAATCCTCCTTCAACAGACCCAATCTATACTACGAATTGCGGCCCAAAGTCGATGCCGTCAAAAGTATCGTTCGCTACATCAAGGACAATGCCGGCAAATCGGGTATTATCTACACTCTTTCCCGCAAGAAGACAGAAGAGCTGTCCGAAATCCTTCGGGCTAACGATATCAAAGCAGTACCCTACCATGCAGGTCTTGATTCCGCAGTTCGGGTCAAGAATCAAGACGATTTCTTGATGGAAGAAATCGATGTCATTGTGGCCACCATTGCCTTTGGCATGGGTATTGACAAACCCGATGTGCGGTTCGTCATCCACTACGACATCCCCAAATCTATCGAAAGCTATTACCAGGAAACAGGTCGCGCAGGCCGTGATGGCCTGGAAGGCGTTTGCATGGCCTTCTACGATGAACGGGATGCCGAGAAGCTTCAGAAGTTCATGAAGGATAAGCCCGTGGCTGAGCGCGAAGTAGGTAACCTTTTGATCCAAGAGGTCATGTCTCTTGCAGAATCTGGCTTATGCCGTCGCCAACAAATTTTACATTATTTCGGAGAAGATTTCGAGGAATCCTGTTGCAACAAAATGTGCGACAATTGCCGAAACCCACTGCCAACGCACAGCGTACTCGAAGAAATGTGCCTGTTGCTGCGAACCGTGCAATCATTCCAGAAATCCTTCAACTTTCGTCACATTAGTCATTTCCTTTCGGGTAATCTCATTCCAGAAATTGAGGATTATGGTCACCAGAAATTAAACGGCTACGGAATTGGCAGAGAACGTGGTTTGGCCTTCTGGAAAGCCACCATCCGTGTAGCCCTACAGCACAATCTTCTACACAAGGACATCGAACAGTACGGCACGCTTCGAGCCACCTCCAAAACAGCTGCTTATTTGGCAGATCCCTACAGTTTAAAAGTCCCAGATGATCATCGTTTTGATATTGCACGGGATAATGATTTTGAGGGTCAACGTTCCGACGCCCTTGATCAAGCCCTGCTCGATCTGCTCAAAGATTTGCGCAAACAATTGGCCAAAGAAAAAAATCTTCCACCCTATGTCATTTTCCAGGACCCCTCCTTGGAAGAGATGGCCACCATTTACCCGACCAGTCTCAACGAAATGCAGCAAGTGGTGGGGGTAGGACCCGGCAAAGCCCTCAAATTCGGTAAGCCCTTTGTGGAATTGATCAGCAAGTATGTGGACGATAACGAAATTGATCGACCTGCTGATTTTGTGGTTAAAAGCACTGCGGCCAAATCCGGCAACCGAGTCTTCATCATCGGGGCGATTGACCGAAAGCTTCCCCTAAATGAAATTGGGAATACCCGAGGTTTAACCTACGAACAAGTGCTCGTCGAAATCAAAGGCGTGGTAGATTCTGGAACCAAAGTGAACATCGATTACCATATCCAATCATCTTTGGACCAAGATATTGTGGACGAAATTTACCAATACTTCCGCAGCGCCGAAACCGATGATTTGCAAGTGGCTTACCAGCATTTGCTGACCGGAGATTTCACCGAAGAAGAAATTCAATTGGTACGCATCAAGTTCCTCAGCGAACAAGCCCACTAAGGCCGCTGAGCTTGCCTCAAGGCCTCGAGCATTGTATCGCAAGTCGCCGCCAAATCGAAGCGTGGCGACCATCCCCAATCTGCTCGAGCCTGGCGATCATCAACCCGCATTGGCCATTGGTTGGCAATAGCCTGCCGGAAATCCGGTTCATATTGAATCGTGAAGGACGGGATGCGTTGACGAATTTCGGCAGCCAATTCCCCTGGACTGAAATCCATAGCGCCCAAGTTGTAGGATGTCCGGCAACGAATCTGTGCGGCAGGCGCATCCATCAGCTCAAGGGTCCCGCGGATCGCATCGTCGATGTACATCATGGGCAAGCGACTGCCTTCTTCGAGAAAACACGTATAATGTTGGGATGCCAAGGCTTGATGGAAAATATCCACCGCATAATCAGTGGTCCCTCCACCTGGAGGTGTACGCCAAGAAATAATGCCTGGGTAACGCAAGGAACGGACATCAAGCCCGTGTACATCGTGATAATAACGACACCAAAGCTCTCCGCTCAATTTGGAAATCCCGTACACCGTTTTGGGGTCCATGTACCCGGCTTGAACTGCGGGGTCACGAGGACTCTCCGGGCCAAAAACCGCAATTGAACTAGGCCAAAACACCCTTTCCACCCCAAACCGCAGGCTCAAATCCAAAACCGAAATCAAGCCGTCCATATTCAGTTTCCAAGCCGCACCAGGGTTAGCCTCGCCTTTGGCCGATAGCATCGCCGCCAACAAATACACATGACGTGGCCTATGCCGTTCCATCACGTCCTGAAGGGCCTTGAAGTCCAAAACATCCAAGGTTTCGAAGTGGGCAAGTCCCGCATCGGCGCCAGCTTTCAAATCCGTGCACAACAAAAGGGAGGGGTCCATTCGTTCCCGTAACGCCAAGCGAAGCTCCGAGCCTAATTGGCCCTCGGAGCCGAGAATCAAAGTGTGCACTGAAGAGGCCATGGGAGACTAAAGCGCTCAAAGGTACTTGGGAAGAAGTATTTTTGAATTTCAATTTTACCAACCTTAACGTTTCCAACCTTCGCCGCAGCCAATTTCCTTGCCATGTTGAACATGATGCGCTTACCTCGTTTACTCGCCTTACTCATGATTCCAGCGAATATCGTGCTGATGCAGGCTTGCTACTACGATAACGAACAAGATTTGTACGGAGTTCCCACCCCTTGCGATACCCTCAACCTGAGTTATACTGCCGAAATCAAAGGCATCATCACTAACAATTGTCAAAGTTGTCATAACAATGCCTCGGCCTCGGGCAACTTGAATTTGGAAAGCGATTCATCGCGCGTTGCCAATATTGCCAATATCATCGACCGTATCAGCCGGCCTGTGGGAGATCCTTTAGGCATGCCAACCTCAGGGCCCATGAATTCTTGTAACATCCATAAGATTAAGGCATGGAGAAACCAAGGCCTTTCCACCACCAATTAAATTTGGATGTTAAAACATCGTATTTTATGAATAAAAAATATATACTAGTGGCCTTCTTCCTCCTTGGAGGATTCTGTTGGACTATTCCGGCTTTGGCGCAAGGCACGGGTAGCAGTGGCGGTGAGGTGGATTTGCTCGCCGATATCGCTCCTGAAGGCCCTGTACGGAACTACGCCGCCTACATCTTCAAATCCACCCGAATCATCAACACCCACTCCATTGAGAATGTGGCAGCGGGTGTTCTTGAATTTCGAATCATGCATCGCTTTGGAGCCATCAACGGAGGGTGGTACGAGCTATGGGGTTTGGATCAGGCCGGCATGCGCATGAGTCTTGACTACGGGGTCACCCCATGGCTGACTGTGGGTGGCGGACGGACCAATGTGGGCAAAGCCTACGACGGATTCCTCAAAATCAAAATTCTCCGCCAATCCACCGGTTCTATCGAAAGACCTGTTTCCGTAAGCCTCGTAAGTGGTGGCATTGCCTCCACCTTGAAATGGGACCAAACCGAACGCAAAAATTATTTCTCTTCGAGGCTATCATATTATTACCAATTGCTGATAGCCCGCAAAGTTTCTGAGGAGATCAGCTTGCAATTGACCCCTACCCTTCTTCATCGCAATTTGGTGGCAAGTCCAGAAATCCCGAACGATCTGTGGGCCTTGGGAACCGGAGGACGACTCAAGCTCAGCTCGAGGGTTTCGGCAAACCTGGACTATATTTGGTTGCCCAAAGCAGCAGAACTCAATGTTCGTAACAATTTATCGCTTGGGGTGGATATCGAAACAGGAGGCCACGTTTTTCAACTCCATGTCTCCAACGGACGGGGGCTCAACGAGGGCCAGTTTATTGCGGGCTCGTTAGGTAATTGGAACGACGGCACCGTTTATTTCGGCTTCAATTTGTCGAGGGTCTTTACGGTACGGGAACCTCGCGAATTCCGAACAAATCGCTAAGATCCAAATAGTTCACTAAGCTCTAGCCACTCCCACTCCGCTTTTTCGGCCTCCTCCTGGAGAGCTTTGAGGCCCATGCCCCAGGCTGCGTACTCCTCCGCGCTAGCACCGCCGGCATTCAAGCGATCCAACAACTGCGATTGTTCGAGGTGCATCGCCTCCAAGCGTTGAGTTAGTTCTTGGTAACGCTTGCTTTGCGCAAAGGTGGGCTTGGCCGAGGAGGTCTTAGGTCGTTTACCTGCCGAGGCTGTTCCTGAGGAACCCGTGCTTGCGGAAGTACTCGCATTGGATGTGGAAGCTTCTTGGGCATCCTTATTCGCGGAATGGACGCTGAGGGATAAACGATAATCGGTGTAATTCCCCGGAAAATCACGAATCTTACCTTCCCCTTCAAAGACCAAAAGATGGTCCACTAGACGGTCCATGAAATAGCGATCATGCGATACCAACAAAAGACAGCCTTTGAACTTCTCCAAAAAGTCTTCCAAGACCTGAAGGCTAACCAAATCCAAATCGTTGGTAGGCTCGTCCATGATCAAGAAATTTGGCTGGGCGATCAGGACCAACAACAGTTGCAATCGTCTTTTCTCCCCCCCACTGAGCTTGTCCACCTTGTCATGCTGCTGCTTGGGCGGGAACAGAAAACGGTTGAGGTAATCCGCCGCCGAAATTTCGTGGCCTGTGGACAGTTTGATATGGTCGGTGACTTCCCTGACCCGGTCAAGGACGGTCTGCCCTGGCTTGTAGGCCAAATTTTCTTGCTTGTAATACCCAAAAACGGTTTGCTCTCCCTTTTCGACCTCACCTCCATCCGGACGCAATTGGCCGGTAATCAAATTCAACAGGGTGGACTTACCGAGTCCGTTGCGGCCTATGATGCCGACACGGTCCCCCTTGACAAAATTGTAGGTGAAATCTCGAATCAAATGCCTATCCCCGTAACTCTTGCGCAGGTAGGATATTTCCAAAATTTTGCCGCCCAAAGGCCGACCTGCTCCGTCCAATTCCAATTTGCCGGTCACTTGACGGTTGGAGACTTTATCTTGAACTTTGTAAAATTGATCGATGCGGGCTTTGGACTTAGTGCCTCTGGCCTTGGGCTGTCTGCGCATCCATTCCAACTCTTTGCGCAACCAGGCCTTGGCTTTGTGCGCATCCGCTGATTCGATTTGTTCTCTAGTCTCTTTGTTCTCCAGAAAAGAAGCATAATTCCCTTGGTGATAATACAATTTACCTTGTTCCATTTCGAACATCCCGTTGCAAACCGATTCCAGGAAATAGCGATCGTGCGTCACCAATAACAATGTGGTTTTCTGATTTTTAAGTCGATTTTCCAGCCACTCTATGGTATGCAGATCCAGGTGGTTGGTGGGTTCATCAAGCAAAATCAAATCGGCATCCGCGACCATCAAAGCGGCTAGGGCGACCCGCTTGCGCTGACCTCCCGACAATGTGGTCAAATCTTGTTTGAGGTCGGGAATTTCCAATTCCCCCAACAGGCGGTTGAATTCATGCTGATATTCCCAAAGACCTTGTTCCTCCATGACCTGATGCAAGCGATTCATGCGGTCCACGTCCTCATCACTGAGATGTTCCCGATCTGTCAAATCATAGTATTCCCGAAGCCAACGACTTTGAGGGCGATCGTAATGCAGTATGGCATCCATCACCGCCCCTTGGAGGCCCAGCAAGGGATCTTGTTCCAGGTACGCCACCCGAATTTGTTTGTTGATGCGGACTTCTCCCTGATCAGGGTTATCCAAGCCCGCGACCATGCGGAGTAGGGTGGTTTTGCCACATCCGTTTCGACCCAGTAATCCCAGCTTCTGACCTTGGTCCAAGCCAAAAGACAAATTTTGAAACAAAACCCTTTCGCCAAGGCTTTTACTGACAGACGCAACGGAGAGTACATTCACGGCACGAAGATGCAATACCTGCCCCCAATGTCAACCTTTGCTTTGAATTCCTTTCGATGTCTTTACCAAAAGCCTCTTACATGACCCTCGTACAAGCTTGGCTTAACGCTATTCGGCTTCGAACCTTGCCATTGGCCGCAGCCGCCATTCTCCTACCCTCAGGAATTCTGGCCCTGCAAGGCCTCGCCCAAGGGCAGGTGGTTTTGCATGCTCTATGGACTGCCTTTCTGCTGCAAATCCTATCCAACCTGGCCAACGATTACGGGGACGCGGTCAGTGGTGCCGATCGTCACCGTATAGGCCCTGCCCGCATGGTGGCCTCTGGACAAATTACAGCATCCGCGATGCGCAATGCAATCTTGGGGGTCGCTGCTTTGGCCCTGATCAGCGGGGTTTGGCTCCTGTTCCCGCTTGCGGGATTTGGTCATCCCCAAGGGGACAGCCACGGTACTTTTTGGGGATGGTTGGCATTGGGAATTGCGGCGGTCGTTGCGGCGATTCGTTACACGGTGGGGTCCAACCCGTACGGTTACCGAGGCTTGGGCGAAGTAGCGGTCTTGACCTTCTTCGGGCCGGTAGCCTACGTCGGAATATTTACACTGCACGGACTAACCATCACCGTATGGGATTGGATACCTGCAATAGCGGCTGGCTTGTTGGCCGCCTCGGTACTCAATCTTAACAATTTGCGAGATCGGGAACAGGATGCCCAAGCCGGCAAAATCACGCTGGCGGTACGCTTAGGAAACCGCCGAGCTCTACTTTTTCAGACTATACTCGTCATGGCTGCTGTCGTAGGCCTTGTCGGTTATGCCTGGGCCCGTTCCGTCCCCTTGTTATGGGGATGGTCTCTCATGGCGGTAGCCTACAGCAACCTCCTACGCAAAATTTGGCAAGTGCGTGAGCCACCCGATTACGATGCTTTCCTCAAACCTACCGCCTTGTACTTACTGGTGGTGGCCATGATGCCTTGGATTCTCTACTGGAGAACGATGAATCCTTGAGGCCTTCCAAATCTTCTTTGCTTCTTCAGCCTCTATGCATCAAAATCTTAAACCAAGTCCCCTCCTGGAGAGCAAAAAAGCTCAACTCCATTTCCATCAACCCGCACAAACATCTCGTAACACACTAACTCATAGAAATATATGGATTCTGCATTGGCGAACCCTGGAATCCGAATGCGCGCCATTGCCTGGTCTTAGTTCGGATTGGCATTCCGAAAAAGACTGGGAAAATGCCTTAGCCTTGGCCCTGCAAGAGTTTAATGCCTCAATGAACGGGCTTTCACCTCATCTTTCGCTCGAAGGCTGGGAGCCATGGCTGGATCAGTGGCGAAGTAATTATCCCTCTATTGCCTTTGGGCTTGAAAATATCTTGCAACAAATTTATAATTCCGCTAAGATTGTATATCCTGATTCAATCAACCCATCGACGCAGCCCCAATTCACCCCCCTCCAAACCGCAGCGGAGTCATCCTCCTTGCGCATTAACGGTCTCGTATGGATGAATGACGTGGAAACCATGCGGCGGGAAGCCCTGCACAAAATCGCTCTTGGCTTTGATTGCCTCAAATTCAAAATCGGGGCCTTGGACTGGCAAGCCGAATTGGACATGATTGCCGGTATCCGCAGCCTTTATCCCGCTTCGGTCCTGGAAATCCGCGTGGATGCCAACGGTGCATTGAACCCTGATCGAGCGGCGCAGCAACTGACAGACCTCCATCAGCTTGAGGTCCACAGTATCGAACAACCCTTAACTCCACGCTTGGACCACCTCTTGCCGGATCTTGCTCAAGCCAATTCGCTACCGATTGCCTTGGACGAATCCATTCTTCTTCGCCAACCCCATGAAGCCTCGCGCCAGTGGCTGGCAAATTCCGGAGCGAAATACCTGGTGCTCAAGCCCAGTTTGCTTGGCGGATTCAAAATTGCGGAAGCATGGATCGAAATAGCCGAAAATTTGGGAATGGGTTGGTGGATTACTTCTGCTTTGGAATCCAATATCGGATTGGGAACCATCGCCTCTTGGACTTATCATCAGGTGCAACGTCGGAATAATACACTTGCACAAGGCCTTGGTACAGGGGCATTGTACACCGATAATTTTCCAGCGACCACTTTCATTCGTGGTGGTCGCTTGCACACGTTGAGTCATTGGATTCCTTTGTAAGGAAGCGTAATTTTGACCTCGATGTTATACCGCCTTGCAGCATGGCCAAAGGCCGCAACGGATTTCCTAAAGGAATGGGATAATATTGATATTCAATATTTTAAATTCCAAACCTCCGGAACCACCGGGGCCTCCAAGCAGATCACGTTGAGTCGTGAACAAATCACTTCTTCCGCATTTTCCAGCGAGATTCCATTGGGATGGAAGAAAGGCCAACGAATTGGCTTGGCCTTGAATGCCTCTGGGATCGGGGGCAAAATGGTCTTAGCTCGTGGTCGTTGTTACAACATCGAGGTAATTCCCTTGGAGCTCTGCCTCCAGCCTGACCATGAGGCGCTCCTTGTCCGCGGTGCTGAGGAATGGACCGGTTATTTGGATCACCTTTCCTTGGTTCCCGTCCAGGCCCTGGCCTTGTTGCGGCATTGGGCCCACCACCAAATCGATCCGGCAACCCGAGTGGGCACTTTGCTGCTGGGCGGTGGGCCACTACCCAGCGATTTGGAGCGCTTCCTGTCCGAGGACCATCCTTGGAAAACCCGGCAAGACCCGTCTTCCTTCCGAATCGTCCAAGGCCTGGGGATGACCGAAACGGCTGGGCATTTTGCATTGCGCGAGGTGTACCCGGTATGGGAAAGGGCCTACACCCCGCTCCCCGGGATCCAATGCGGACTAGAGCCTCCTCACCCAACTTCCTCATCGGGCAAGGGAACTTTGGTCATCACGGGAGCAGTCACCAACTATCAACCCTTAGCAACCAAGGAAGTCATTCAATGGGGAGAACAAGCTGGGCAAATCGAATGGCTCGGAAGAGCGGATTTGGTCATTCAAAGTGGGGGCCACACCCTGCTGGTAGATGAAATCGAAAAATCCATTCAGAGCATCCTCCAAAGCCCCAGGCATATTATTACCGTAAATTCATGGAAATTCATGGCCCAAACAAAATGGTATTTGGCGCCTTGGGCCGATCCTGTTTGGGGGGAGCGCGTGACCCTTTGTATTCCTTCCGAACTTTACAAGACCCTCACGGACTCGGGAGTCCTGAACCGCTTGAAGCCTGCGGATTGGTCAGGCATCCTGCCAACTTCTTCTTGGCCTAGAGCGATCGCCCCTGTACCCCCAAGCTGCTTCGATCAACCCGGCAAAACGATCCGCATTCCGATCCCCGTTGCTGGCATCGAAGAGCCTTTAATATTAGGATAATTCGCCCATAATTCGTTATTTCGGTTCACCAAAAATTTCTCATGAAACAAACTCGACTTTTTTGCGCTTTGATGTTGTTTTTGCCTTGGATGGCCCTCGGGCAAGGCAGCGGTTCTATCGCCGGACGTATTGTGGACAAGAGCAACCAGCCCATAATTGGCGCCAACGTCACGGTCAAAGGCAGCACCGCCGGGGCGGCTACGAATTTGAACGGAAACTACAGCATCGGAAGCCTCAAGCCCGGGAATATCACGCTGGACGTCTCCTACTTGGGCTACAAAACCCAGTCCATTTCCTTGACCGTCCGCTCTTCCGGGGTCACTACCGCCAATTTTACCCTCACCGAAGACGCCCAACTTCTGCAGGAAGCCGTCATTATTGGATACGGAACCACCCAAACCCGGGATCTCACCGGAGCGGTCACGGCCATTCCCTCCAAAGTCTTTCAACAAGGCAATTTCTCCACCCCGGAGCAATTGGTCATCGGCAAAACCCCCGGGGTCCGCATCACCAACAACAGCGGTCTTCCCGGCGGCGGTTCGGTGATTCGTATCCGCGGTGGTTCATCGTTGAACGCCAGCAACGATCCTTTGATCGTTATCGACGGTGTACCGGTGGATAACGGCGGTATTGCCGGTGCGGCCAATCCCTTGGCCCTCCTCAACCCCGAAGACATCGAAACCTTCACCGTCCTCAAAGACGCCTCAGCAGCAGCGATTTACGGCTCCAGAGCGGCCAACGGGGTCATCCTGATCACCACCAAAAAAGGTGCTGCCTCGGACCGCGTCCGGGTTGAACTCACCACCAATTCATCGGCCAAACAAATTGTGCGCACCGTCCAAGTTCTGGACACCGCCCAGCTGAAACAACTCATCCGTGAAAAAGGAACCATTGCGCAGAAAAACCTCCTCAACCAGCCCTCGGCCAACAACGCAACGGACTGGCAAAGCGAGATTTATCAACTGGCCCTCATCAACGACATCAACCTGACCCTATCCGGGGGGATCAAAGACCTCCCCTACCGTTTGGGTTTTGAACGCTACGACGAGCAAGGCAACCTGCGCACCGGCAAATTGGAGCGTACCGGCCTCAACCTCAACCTCAGCCCCAAAATCGGCCCCTACCTCAAGGTCGATCTTAACACCAAATATTACAACCTCCAAAACCGCTTTGCCGACGGCGGCGCAATCGGTTCCGCGGTCGTTTTTGATCCATCACGGCCGGTCAAAAGAGATACCAGCGCCTACAACGGGTATTTTGAGTGGGCCAATGTCTCCCAGCCCCTGCAATTGGCCACCAAGAACCCCATGGGTTTGTTGAATCAAAAAGAAGATCGCAGTTCGGTCAATCGTTTTATCGGGAATGTGTTACTTGATTTCGAAACTCCAGGTCTCTCTGATTTGCATTTCTTCCTGAACCTAGGGGGTGACTATTCTACCAGTTCCGGTACGGTGGTGATTGATTCCAACGCTGCTTCGGTTTGGACTCGTCGCGGAGTCAACAACCAATACGCGATGACCAAAACCAACCGCCTCATTGATACGTATTTCAATTACAAAAAGGAACTCAAATCCCTGCTATCCAGCGTGGATGTAACCGGCGGTTACAGTTTTCAGCACTGGAGCACCGAAAGCCCAACCTTCCCGGATATTAACCAGCGCGGTGACACCATCCAGAAGGCTAACCCCTTCGACTTCTTCACCGAGAACGCTTTGATGTCCTTCTACGGTCGTTTGAACTACACCTTCCTTGACCATTACCTCTTAACCGCCACGTTGCGTGCCGATGGTTCTTCCCGCTTTGCTCCCGAGAACCGCTGGGGCTTGTTCCCTTCGGTAGCCTTGGCCTGGCGAATGAGTGATTTGGGTATTTTTAGCCAAATCCCTTCGATCTCCAACATGAAGCTCCGAATTGGCTGGGGCGTGACCGGTCAACAAGACGGTATCGGCGATTACAGTTATTTGGCCAACTACAGCCAAAGTACCCCTTCGGCCTATTACCAGTTTGGTAACAATTTCTTACCTATGCTGCGCCCTCAGGGTTTTGATGCCAACCTCAAATGGGAAGAAACCTCCAGCACCAATATTGGTTTGGATTACGGCTTTTTCAAAAACCGCATCAACGGCTCAATTGATTATTACAAAAAGAAAACCTACGACCTGCTCGCAGTCATTCCCACCATCGCCGGCACCAATTTTTCGGACCTCATCCTCACCAATGTGGGTGATCTGGAAAACGAAGGCATCGAATGGAATATCAACGCCGTGGCCATTGATAACAAAGAAATGAATCTGGAATTTGGCTTCAACGCCACATGGAACCGGACCACCATCACCAAATTGACCCGGGTTCCCGATTCCAGCAACCAGGGGATTCTGGTCGGCGGTATTTCCGGCGGTGTTGGTAACACCATTCAGATTCACAGCGTCGGCTTCACTCCGAACACCTTCTACATGTACCGTCAGATTTACGGTAGCGATGGCCGTCCTTTGGAGGGCAAATACTGGGCCCCCAACGGCAAAGACACCATCAGCAGCCCAACGGCCAAGGACCTTCGCAAAGACAAAAACCCCATCCCCACCGTTTATTTGGGCTTCTTTTCCAACCTACACTACAAAAAGTGGAACGCTGGTTTCAGCATGCGGGCTGAATTGGGCCGTTACATGTACAACAACGTCAATTCCAACAACGGAACCCTGGCGGGTACAGGAGGCAGTCTTGGGTTCATCAACAACATCACGACGGATTACCTCAACACCGGTTTCCGTCTCAACCAACTCAAATCCGACTATTACCTGGAGCGGGCCGACTTCCTACGCATGGACAACCTCTTTGTAGGCTACGATTTTGGCAAGCCTTTTGGCAATGACTTGGCATTCCGCCTTTCGGCATCGATCCAAAACGTATTTGTGATAACGAATTATTCGGGCGTTGACCCCGAAATCTTTGGCGGTATTGATAACAACATCTACCCGCGCGCCCGTGTTTACAGCGTGAACCTCAACTTCAAGTTTTAATCCTGTTAATCTCTAGGTTATGAAAATTTTATCTCTCTTTTCGCGTGCATTACGCACTCCGGGTTTGGCGGTTGCGATTCTCCTTGTGGGACTCACCACCTCTTGCTTTGACGGTCTCAACCTCTACCCCAAATACGGCCTCAACAGC
>SYHX01000046.1 GCA_005799025.1 Bacteroidota bacterium
GTCGCATACGCTCTTACAAAATAGTTCGTTGAGGCCGTGAGGCCAATTAAGGTACTTGTAAATACCCCAGTGCCCGTTCCATCGTTCGTCGTACTGTCGGCGGTAGTTGGGTTCTGGACTATACCGTATGCTGCACCCCTTACCGCGACAACACTACCTCCATCAGAGGTAACATCGCCTCCTGATATTGCTCCAGTCAAGGTAACCGATGATGCGGCTGTTGTTGTTACAAGTGGTAAACATCCACCCCAAGAGGGGACACCATCACAAAAAATCAAAAACTGACCCCTGCTCCCAGGAGGGACTGATATCCAGGAGGTACCGTTCCAATAATTGATCGCACCAGGTTGTGTTCCAGGGGGAAAAGAACCCATGGGTCCCTGCGGGCCAACCGCTCCATCATTACCCGGTATTCCTTGCGGACCCTGAAGGCCCGGTATTCCATCATTACCTTGAGCACCCTGAGGACCCGCAGGACCGGTTAAACCAATCGGTCCTTGTGGACCTGTAGCACCATTGTTACCATCGTTACCAGCGGGGCCCGTTGGGCCCGTCAATCCAATCGGTCCCTGCGGGCCAACCGCTCCATCATTACCCGGTATTCCTTGCGGACCCTGAGGACCCGGTATTCCATCATTACCTTGAGCACCCTGAGGACCCGCAGGTCCAGGAGTTAAGGATTGTTGCGAATACAAAGCGAAAGGAACACTCAATAACTCAGATGTTTGGATCAGCGTATAATTGGTCCCACCCAAGGGGTCTACTTCGGTTTTAAGAAAATAAGGTCCAGAACCCCACGCGATTTGGTTAAATACCAACAATCCTGAGCCGTTCTGGGCTAGACCTCCTCCAACTTTTAGACTTAATAAACCGTTGGCGTTGGTCTGCGCTTGATGCGTTTCCGCAAAAACCGCAACCCCTGTTGCCGAACCCTGCAACACAGAAATTCGGACAGCAACGGTTTGATTAAGTGCCAATGAACCGTTATTGTTACGAATAACTGATTGATGCATAATTCCTTGAGGAACTTGTTGCGCGTTCAGGGTACGTAAATCATGGATAACAGCCAAACAACCAGTCAGAAAGCCAACCAAGAAAAATGATTTATTGATACCTCGGACTTGAAAAATTAGAGACATGATGGGATTTTTTAAAAAAGAAAAAACGACTTATTATTGGACTACTACGGTTTTTTAAGGATGGATAGAACTCGTCTTACAGCTATATTGTAAATTGTTGATTCCAACGGTTCAAAGACACATTCAGCCTTGTAGGCACCAGCAGACCAGTTCATGCTTTCCAATTGCAAATCACTTTTTCCGGGGCCTTGAACTATTTGATTTTTTGACCAAATCAAACGACCTGCGATGTCCCGTACTTCGACGGTCCATCGTCCTGCTGATGGCCAACTTATATGAAAATTCGTGCTAGATTGAAACGGATTGGGATACGCCAAAACTTGCCAAGAATTGAGTCCTTCCTTTCGTAAATAGGGAACCGACCACTGCCAATTATCGTGAACTTCACCCCATCCGTTGGCCAATTCGCTTTGAACACGATCCAAGTGAATCCTCCCCTCTGCATCCCCCGTTGCTTCCAAAATCAAAACATCTTCGCCTTCCTCCACCATCCAGGAAGCAAGGCCGTACCAGACCACGGTAAGCTTTCGGCCCTTTTGATGGTATACTAATCCACCGCTAAATTCTGGGCGGGCACAGCGGACCCCGTGCACCTGTACCCTCTCGGGCAATTCCAAACTCAAGGTAATGGCTCCCAAATCCAATGAACTCATTAAACTCAAGGGTATCTCGTAGAGCCCTTCTTTACTTTCTATCATACCTTGATTCTCCAAGACCGTCCATTGAGACCTTGGCGCAAGGCCTGGAACATAGGAACCGTTCACATCCCCCGCAAACAAAGCATCAACGTCCACAGTTTGTTCTACCTGATGGAGTTGACGTTGGACCTGAACTTGGCTCAAAGAATATCGCCAATCTGCAGATGTGCCAAAGGAGGCTAAAGCTCCCGAAACCCTCCGCATTATCAACAAGGCATCGCTGTTAGTCAAGAGTGAATTTCGGTTTACATCCCCTGCTAATGCTTTCAAACCCGACAAAGGAGACAAACCGGTATAGGCCCGATTCACTAACAAAGCATCAGTGCCGTTCACCCCGGACCAGGCTCGGTTGTCTGAAATAACCAACGAGTAGTTCCCATCCATTACCATACCCAAATTCGCTGTTCCTTGAGCATCTGTAGTGCCTACAGCAACTTGTTGCCCTTGGCTATTCCTGAGCTGAACAAGGACAGAGGGCAGTGGTGATTGCACCGCGTTGAGGTAATGTATATGGGCTTTTAGCTGTAATCCAGGAACCTGCCACTCTATAGGCTGCTGTACACCGGCTAGACCAGCAACACCACCAGCCACTGATGAAAGAAATGGTCCACTCACCGTCTCCCCTATCGAAACTGCCAAGGCCCCTCCCAATCCATTGTAACCGTCACCGCCTCCGCTCAAAACCGCAGTTTGGGCAAAAACATGTCCAAAAAACAAAAAATGTAGACTAACGAAACAATGAAAAGTGAGGCACGTTAATGGCTTTACCAAAATTGATGGTTTTTTTTTCATAGTCATTGAATCCTGTTTCCAAAGGTAAATAAAAAAACTCTATGTGGAATTTAATCTTGAAATTACCGAAAAAAGGTGGTCCTTAAGACAACCGCGACTCAAAGTCCTGGTAGCCAAAGCGGCGTACCAAGTCAAATCGGCCTTCGCTGCGCCAAATTCCGATGGAAGGGAGCTCCATCCCGTTGAAGGTATGGGTTTTGACCATGGTGTAATGCATCATGTCCAGGAAAATCAAATCATCTCCCGGTCGAAGGGGCTGCGGGAATCCGTAATTGCCTACCTGGTCGCCGGCCAAACAGGATTGACCGCCCAAACGGTAGAGGTGAGGATGCGTGGCCGTGGCCTGCATCTCGGCCCCAAAGATGCGGGGCTGGTAAGGCATTTCGAGGACATCGGGTAAATGCGCCGTGATGCTGCTATCCAAGATGGCCACCGGCAAGGCCTCGGTTTCCATGATATCCAGGACTTGGGAACGGAAATACCCCGTCTCCCAAACCAAAGCCGAACCCGGTTCCATAATCAGTTGAAGATGGGGAAATTGAGCCTTGAAGCCCGCGATGGCCTCGGCGGCTTGCTCCAAATCGTAATCCTCCCGACTCATCAAATGCCCTCCCCCCAGGTTCATGGAGCGAACGCTTTGGAGCCATGGACCAAAATCACGGGCCAGAATCGACAGGGTTTGGGCCAAGGCGTCCGCCCCGCTTTCGCAGAGGTTATGGCAATGCAAAAAATCCGGTTCCAAACCAGCCTGCTCCAGGGACGAGTACCCGCGCTCAAAGTCTTGGAGACGGGTTCCCAAACGAGAGCCGGCAGCGCAAGGGTTGTACAGGTCCGTGCTGACCGGCGAATAGCCCGGGTTGATACGCAAACCCAAGTGAATATCCGCACGATGGCGCCTAAAGGCCACCCCGTGTTGCAAAAGTTGCGAAACCGAATTAAAGGAAACATGGTCCGCCATGCTCGCGATCTCCTCCACCTGACCGTTTGGATAGGCCGGCATAAAAATGTGTTGCGATCCTCCAAATCGGGTCGCCCCCAATCGCAATTCGTGCAGGGAGGATGCCGTGGTCCCGTGCACCGCCTCTCGCATGGTTTCAAATACCGAAAACATCGCAAAGCCCTTGAGGGCCAGAATAAACTGCACCGGAATCCTGCGTTGCAATTCGGTATAGAAGGCCATATTGGCACGCAGTCGGTCTTCGTCCATCACAAAGCTTGGCGATGGAATTTGATTCCAAGCCAAGCGACCCGGGCTGTAGGTTTCCCGCAAAGCCCTCAGGGCCTCCAAATCACGCATGGGGTCCGTAATCGTCAAAAGGCGAAGGACTATCGACGACTTCGTGCCATGGAAGACCGTAAAGTCCCAAATCCTTCATAAAGGGATCCGGATTGAATTCTTCGACGTTGAAAACGCCCTTGCCGGACCAGGTCCCTTCCATCATCATTTTGGCACCAATCATAGCCGGAACCCCGGTCGTATAGGAAACAGCCTGGGCCCCGATTTCCCGGTAAACTTCGGCATGGTCGCAATTGTTCCAGACATAGTAGTGCTTGGTTTGCCCATCCTTCAACCCCCGGATATGGCAACCAATCGAGGTCTGACCCTGGTAGCCCGCCCCCAACGATGAAGGCTCGGGCAAGACCGCTTTGAGGAATTCCAAGGGGACGATGGACTGACCCTGAAATTGGATCGGAGCGATGGACGTCATCCCTACATTCTCCAAAACCCGCAAATGAGTTAAGTACTGTTGACCGAAGGTCATCCAGAAACGTGCCCTGCGCAGGGTGGGGAAATTCTTGACCAAAGATTCCAATTCCTCGTGGTACAGTAGGTACGAATCCTTGGGACCAACACCCGGATAATCAATGGGTTGATGAATGCTAAGCGGTTCGGTCTCGACCCAACGACCGTTTTCGAAATAGCGTCCCTTTTGGGTGATTTCACGGATATTGATTTCGGGATTAAAATTGGTTGCGAAGGCTTTGCCATGGTCTCCGGCATTGCAATCCACGATGTCCAGGTAATGCAATTCATCCAAGTGGTGCTTGGCCGCATAGGCCGTGAACACCCCGGTGACTCCCGGATCAAATCCGCAGCCCAACAAGGCCATCAGACCAGCATCGGCAAAGCGATCGTGGTAGGCCCACTGCCAATGGTACTCAAATTTGGCCACGTCCTTGGGTTCGTAATTGGCCGTATCCAGGTAATGCACCCCGCACTGGAGGCAGGCCTCCATGATGGTCAGGTCCTGGTAAGGAAGGGCCACGTTGATGCACAGGGTGGGCTTGAAATCCTTCATCAGAGCAACCAATTGGGCCACATCATCCGCATCCACCGCGGCGGTCGATACATTGCCTTTAGCAATTTCGGCCGCGATGCGATCGCATTTGGAACGGGTTCTGGAAGCCAGCATCAGGTCTCCAAAGACTTCCGGCAAGGCCGCGCATTTGTGGGCCACCACGGAACCTACTCCACCGGCTCCAATAATCAAGGTTCTTTTCATAACAATTTATATTTTGGGTTTTCGGTTTGAATTTTTGGTTCTGGGTGCCGCTTGACGACCCTTGTTTCGGGTCAAGGCCGAGCGGTTGCTGGCCAAGCATAGGTTGCTCAAACGGTACAGCAAGCGGGCCCCTACATTGCCGTTCCATTCCCGGTCTCCTTTGGAAGGTGCGACTTCACAGAGATCGAAGCCGATGATTTCCCTACCGCTGAGGTGCAAGGTCTCCAACAAATGGATCGCCTGGGTATAGCCAAGACCTCCGGGTACCGGGGTACCGGTTCCGGAACAATGAAAGGGCTCCAATCCATCGATATCAAAGCTTACATAGACCTTGTCCGGTAAATCCTTGACAATGTCCAAACAGAGGTTGTTCCAATGTTGTCCGCGGAAGCTGGCTGCTTGCAAAGCATGGTCGTACCATGAGTGTATGCGGTCATCCTCTTCGGCCAATTCCTTCTCGGCAGGGCAATAATCACGAATGCCCACCTGAACCAAGGAAGTCAACGACGGAATCTGCAAAGCATTGAACATGATCGACGCATGGGAATACCTAAAACCTTCGTAGGCTTCCCTCAAATCCATGTGCGCATCAATTTGCAAAATCCCGAAAGCTCCGTGATGTTCCCCCAAGGCTTGCATCAGTCCCAAAGGGGTCGAATGATCCCCTCCCAAAACAGCCACTTTCTTCCCTTGTTCCAAAAAAGCCCAGGATTGCTCGCGGACCCATTCTAACAAATAACCACATTTCTCATTAGCCTTCTCCAGCCCTTCCATCATAGCCTTGGCCTTAGATTCGTCCTTGCCGGTTTCTAACCAATGGAGGTAGCTTTCGACCCATGGGCGTTCAGCCTTGGAACGTTGTTGCCAACGTATGTCGATGGGCAACATATGCCGAGGTAAATACCAAGCTTGGTGCACCGCCGGGTCCTCCAGATCCAATTGAGGTGATGCATCCAATACCGCTTGAGGGCCCTTGCGCGTTCCATCGCCGTAGGAAACGGTAAGATCCCATGGAACCGGTAAAATGATCAAGGAGGCTTCCTCGGCTGAATAAGGCAAACCGAACAGGTGCTCCCCCTTCTGACCTACACCGTTAGGATCAGGCGAATTGCGGTGAACGGAATGATCCATGGGATTCAATTTTCAGACATTGAAACGGAACAACATAATATCCCCATCCTGCACCAAGTAAGCCTTCCCTTCAAGCCCGACCTTACCGGCCTCCCTGCAGGCTGCCCAGGATTCGTACTTTACAAAATCTTCATAATGAATGACTTCCGCTTTGATAAAACCTTTTTCGAAATCGCTGTGAATCGCACCAGCGGCTTGCGGGGCCAAGGTGCCCTGGGAAATAGTCCAGGCCCGGACTTCCTTTTCGCCAGCGGTGAAATACGTCTGCAGGCGGAGTAGTTGGTAGGCAGCTCTAAGCAATCGCTCGACCCCGCTGGTTTCGATCCCCGCATCCCGCAAGAATTCTTGACGGTCTTCAAAAGATTCCAATTCAGCTATTTCAGATTCCAATGCTGCGCAAATAATCATGACCTCTGCCCCTTCGGCCAAAGCCATGGCGCGGACCTCTTCGACCATGGGATTCCCCTTGGTCAAGTCATTGGCCGCAACATTGCATACATACAGTACCGGCTTGGCGGTCAACAGAAACAAATCGTGAAGGCCTGCTTTTTCCTCGTCGCTAAGGCCCTGCGCTCTTACCGATTCGCCCCTTTCCAAACCAGCTTTGACTTTGAGCAAGGTATCCAAGAGTTGCTTGGCCTCCTTATCCCCCGCTTTGGCTGCACGTTCGGTTCGGGCCAGGCGTTTATCCACGGAATCCAAGTCTTTGAGCTGCAATTCGGTATCGATAATTTCTTTGTCCGACAAAGGGTTGACCCTGCCATGGACATGGACAATGTTTGGATCATCGAAGCAGCGCAACACATGCAGTATGGCATCCGTCTCCCGGATATTGGCCAAAAATTGATTGCCAAGGCCTTCGCCTTTGCTAGCGCCCTGCACCAGGCCGGCAATGTCCACCATTTCGATGGTATTGGGGACCAAATTTTGGGGCTTCACCAATTCAGCCAATCGGTTGAGTCGCTGATCGGGCACGGTGATGGTACCCACATTGGGCTCGATGGTGCAGAAAGGAAAATTGGCCGCTTGGGCCCTTGCGTTAGACAGGCAATTGAAGAGTGTCGATTTACCGACATTGGGAAGACCAACGATACCGCATTGAAGGGCCATGGAGAACAGTGGTTTATGGAATGATTTTGGAAGAAAATGTGATGAGGAATTCGTTGGTCAGCGGTAGCGATCCTTCTCGGAACGGTCGGGGTAGAACATGAACAAAGGAAAAGTAAAGCGGCCTGCCCATACCTGAACACCGGGCCGATAATAAGGAAGGACCTCGTAAATAATCTCAAAATTCAAATGTCGCTTAGGGAGCGGAACAGCCCCGCCCAGGCCCAGGCCCAGGGAACCACGCTTGACGGCGTACGGTCTAGTAATGATGCGATTGTATCCAACGTACGGGTGGAGGTACAGCATCTTGTACCCAAAGAACTTAAGCCCAAAATCAGCGGAAAATTGGTCGTTGGCGTTTTGGTAAGACAAGTATTGAAGGCCGGCATTGGCATGCCAGGAGCCTGCAATATGGGCATCCCCCTCGAGGCGCGGCCCCACCCCGTTGCTGACCGGCTGACCCTGGTACTTGACCTGTCCGGCCTGCATCCCCAAGGATAGGAAATCGGCCTTGCGCATTTGGGCAAAAGTTGAACCCATCAAGGACATCGCCAAGACAAGACCTATCCACCTGCAGGTTGAATTTTTAATCACGCACAAAAGTACTCCGCCTGCAGTCAGGGCCGAAGGTTTGCACGAAATTTGCACCCCATGATTTACAAAACCCTCGTGGGCTATTTCAAGCCCTACGGCCCCGCAGTCCTGCTCACCTTTGGTTTGGCGGCCATCAACCAAGTTTTCTCCCTGCTGGACCCCTTTATTCTCCAAAAAATTATCGACCGAATAGCGGTCGCTGCCAAGGAAGGTCGCCTTCAATCGTGGTCCAACCAGGACTTTTTGGAGGCTTCGGGGCTTTTGGTTCTGGCTGCTTTGGGGGTAGCCATGGTGAGCCGCATCGCCAAGAACCTGCAGGATTACATGGTCAATCGGATCACCCAGCAGGTCGGGGCCCGTATGTACAGCGATGGATTGCGGCATGCTCTGAGCCTCCCCTACGAAGACTTTGAGGACGCCCGTTCAGGCCAAACCCTGGGCATCCTTCAGAAGGTAAGGGCCGATGTCGAAAAACTCGTTTCAGCGGTCATCAATGTCCTGTTCACCTCCCTGGTTGGCATAGTCTTTGTCATGGTGTACGCGTTGAATGTGTACTGGGTGATCGCGCCGGTTTATTTCTTGTCCATTCCCCTATTGGGCGTTTTGAGCTCCTTCTTGAGCCGTAAAATCAAGGCGGTACAGTCCCGAATTGTCACCCAGACCACGGAACTGGCTGGCGCCACCACCGAATCACTTCGTAACATCGAACTTATCAAAAGCTTGGGGCTCATCGAACAGGAGGACCATCGTTTGCGAGGCGTTACCCAGCGAATCCTGGGTTTGGAGCTCATC
Organism: Bacteroidota bacterium; assembly: GCA_005799025.1. Classification (GTDB taxonomy): domain Bacteria; phylum Bacteroidota; class Bacteroidia; order UBA7662; family UBA7662; genus SYHX01. The sequence goes on from SYHX01000046.1 coordinate 8,758, forward strand.
AAAATCAAGTATATGCGGAGCTTGAGTTTCGTTCAGGGAACCTTTGTAAACCTGATGCGCAACCTCATCGTGCTCATGATGTTGTATTTGATTTTCAAGGACAAAATCTCCCTGGGGCAGTTTTTTTCCTTGTTCATGTACAGTTTTTACATTTTTAATCCGCTGCAGGAATGGGGCAATGTCCTGCAAATTTTTCGCGAAACCGAAATTTCGCTACGCCGCTTTCAGGACCTGATGTCCCGATCACCGGAACCCCAACCGGCCCAAGCTCAAGCACTTAAATCTGTACAATCTGTTCAATTCCTAAATGTTACATATCGACATCGGAGCGCCGAGCATCCGGCGGTCGAGGACCTGAATCTGCATTTGGAACAAGGACAGACTTACGCCTTTGTAGGGCCCAGCGGTAGTGGCAAAACAACCTTAATCAAGCTCCTCTTGGGCCTCTACCAACCGCGTAACGGAACCATTCAGGTGAACGGCATTCCTTCGTCCGAAATCAACCTCAACGATTTGCGCTTGGCCACGGGTTTGGTTGCCCAGGATACCCAATTGTTCGCGGGGACCATCGGTGACAACCTACGCTTTGTCGCCCCTGATGCGGATGACGCGGCCTGCCTGGAAGCCCTGAGGCAAGCCTCTTGCACGACCCTCTTGGAAAGGGCCCCCTTGGGCCTGGATACCACCATTGGCGAAGGCGGTGTCAAACTCTCCGGGGGCGAGAAACAGCGTTTGTCCATCGCCCGCGCTTTGTTGCGGCGACCCTCCCTGCTGGTCTTTGACGAGGCCACCTCCGCCCTGGATTCCCTAACCGAGGAAGGCATCACGCGTACGCTTCAAGAACTCTCCGGCTGGCGTAAGCATACCGTGATTTTGGTGGCCCACCGACTGAGCACGGTCATGCATGCCGACCGTATCCACGTGATGGAAAAAGGTCGGATCGTGGAAGCTGGAACCCACGACGAATTGGTGGAAGCCCGAGGATTGTATTACGCCATGTGGCGGCAACAAATTGGAGAAAGACGCGAAAGCCAGGCTGCAACTCTTGGGTAATCGTCCCTTATTTTGGTCCCTCGTTACGCAAAACCTCGAAAGTCAAAACCTCAAAGATGAAAAAAATCCATGTAGCTCACCCTGTTGTTGAATTGGACGGCGATGAAATGACCCGCGTTATTTGGGCCGAAATCCGGAACAAACTCATCCTACCTTACTTGGAGCTACCTATTGAATACTACGATTTGGGCATGGAGTCCCGCGATGCCAACGATGACCAAATCACGGTGGATGCCGCCAAAGCCATACTCAAGCACCGGGTAGGCATCAAATGCGCCACTATCACCCCAGACGAGGCCCGTGTTCAGGAATTTGGACTCAAGAAAATGTGGAAATCCCCCAACGGGACCATACGAAACCTCTTGGACGGCACCGTGTTCCGCGAACCCATCGTCATTCAAAATATTCCCCGTTTGGTACCCAATTGGACCGCCCCTATCTGCATTGGTCGCCATGCCTTCGGAGACCAGTACCGGGCCACCGACGTGGTGATTCAGGGCAAGGGCAAATTGACCATGCGCTTTGAGGGCAGCGACGGCGCAGTCCAGGAATGGGAAGTCTACCAATACCAAGGCAACGGTGTGGCCATGGCCATGTACAATACCGAAGAATCCATACGAGGCTTTGCCAAGGCCTGCTTTAACCAGGCCTTGCTCAAAGGTTGGCCCTTGTACTTGTCCACCAAAAACACCATTCTCAAACAATACGACGGCCGTTTCAAGGACATCTTCGAAGAAATCTACCTAGCGGAATTCAAACAACGCATGGACGCCCAGGGCACCGTCTATGAACACCGTTTGATTGATGACATGGTGGCTTCGGCCCTCAAATGGCATGGGGACTTTGTCTGGGCCTGCAAGAACTACGACGGGGATGTCCAATCCGACACCGTCGCCCAAGGTTTTGGTTCGCTAGGTCTGATGACATCCACCCTGATCACTCCTGATGGTTTGACCATGGAAGCCGAAGCAGCCCACGGCACCGTGACACGCCACTACCGCGAGCACAAAAAAGGCCGTCCGACGTCCACCAACCCCATCGCTTCTATTTTTGCCTGGACCAGAGGTTTAGAATTTAGAGCTAAAATTGATGGTAATCAGGAACTTGCTACTTTCTGCAACCAGCTGGAATCGGTTTGCATCGAGGCGGTGGAAGCCGGTGAAATGACCAAGGATTTGGCCGTCTGCATTCACGGTAACAAGGTTCAACACGGTGAACATTACCTCTATACCGATGAGTTTTTGAGTCGCTTGGATCAACGCCTTAGGGACAAGCGGCAAACCGACTAATTCCTGTCTGATTTTTTAATTTTTCACAAGCAACGCCTCTCGACGCATTTGCTCAGACAATTCGGGGCCCAAGTGCCGCTCAATGCGTTGGTGAACGAGGTAAATCAATGGCGTCATGGCCATGGCGGCGACCCATTTGAAGACATAGTTCAACAAGGCTATTTGCAGAACGCGCTGCAGGGGCCAATCGGCACCAAGGTAAAAGGCGATGTACAGGACCACCACTGAATCAATTCCCTGGGATATCATCGTGGATCCGGTGGCCCTCAACCAAAGTTTCCCCTCCCCTGTCAACCGCTTGATGCGCTGGAAAACCCATACATCCACCAGTTGACCCACCAAGAACGCCGTGATGGAACCTGCAATGATCCAAAGGCCTTGACCAAAGACCGCTCCGTACGCGGTTTGCATGTTTTCGATACCCTGCGCTTTCAGGGATCCCAGCCAAAAGCCAGCCGGCGGCAAAGCGATGCTCCCATAAACCATCCCAAAGGCATAGAGGATGCACAAAGCTGACAAGGCCGAAAAAATCAAAACTACTTTGTGCCCATAGTATTCATTGATGAGATCCGTCATCACAAAAACCACAGGCCATAACAATACGCCGGCCGTCAGGTTAAACTCTAGGGTATTTCCTTGATTATCAATTCCCAAGAGGCTATTGAGGGAGAAGATTTTGACTCCTATGAACTCGGCAAGCAAAGCATTGGTCAGGAAGACAAATCCCAAAACGAGAAATAGACGGATTTTGGGTAAGGGCCAAGATTCAACGGTGGTCTTCATCAAAGATTACTTTTGTGCAACTTTAGGAGCATTAGACATCAAATAACGCTTCAAACATAGACCTTACCAAAATTATTTCCCATGGAAAACTTCATTGTTTACAATCCCGTTCGGCTCAAGTTTGGTCCAGGTACCGCGGAAACCGTCGGACAAGATTTGGCCGAAGAAGGCCATCAATCGGTTTTGATCCTGTTGGGACAAGGATCGGCTCGTCGAAGCGGATTATTGGACCGTATTGAGGCTCAACTGCTCAAGGCCGGTTTGTCTTGGGAAATTTTCGAAGGGATTCGGCCCAACCCGGTTTACGAAGATGCAGACTGCGCAGTTCAAAGGGCCAAGGCCATGAAGGCGGATGCTCTCTTGGCCGTTGGAGGCGGTTCGGTCATTGACACGGCCAAGGCCGTGGCCGCTGGAGCTTATGTCGAGCATTCCGTTTGGGATTTTTATGCGGGGGGAGCGGCCAAACCATCCAAGGCCTTGCCGTTGTACGTGGTCTTGACGCTGGCGGCAACGGGGACGGAGATGAACCGAGCCACGGTGCTGCAGAACAATGCTACTGGGCAGAAGCGTGGTTGGGGGAATGAGCATCTTTTTCCCAAAATCTCGTACTTGGATCCCCTCCTGACCCATACCGTTCCTGCTCATTACACGGCATACGGGGTGGCCGATTTGATGGCTCATACGCTAGAGCAATACTTTTCGCCGGATTTCTCCCCTTTATCCGACGCTTTTGCTATTCAAGTGATACGAGAGGCCATGCGTTGGGGTTACAAAGCGGTTCGAAACGGCAACGATGCCGAAGCCAGGCAGCAAGTCCTATGGCTCTCCACGGTGGCGCTCAACGGCACGCTTATTGCGGGCAAAAGAAAAGGTGACTTTGGGGTACATTCTGTGGAACACGTGCTGTCTGCCCTCTTCGATATCGCACACGGTGCCGGGCTATCCATTGTTTATCCGGCATGGATTCGTCATTTTGGACCTGCTTTTCTTCCCAAATTGGAGGCCTTGGAGCAGGCTTGTCTGCCCTCCATGGTCGAAATTCCGGAACTATCCTCCATGATTCATCAAGTTGGGCAGAATGGCTCTCCCCTACCTTTTGTGAATCTCTTGGAAGCCTTTTTTGAAGCGATTGGTACACCCACTCGTTTAAGCCAATTGAATCTTGGCCCCGAGACGCATTCAGGCATTTTGGAAGCCATGGTCAAGCACAAAGCAACCGGTAATTATTTCGATATTCAAGAACCCGATCATCACCGTATCCTGGCCCTTATGGCTTAAACGCCCCTTATGGCTTGAGCGCGATTATGAGTCGAGCTACCTCCTTGGCCCTTACTGGTATTTGGAGAAAAGTCCTGTGGCCATCCATTGAGCTCGGTGCAGGGCCTCTTGGTTAATTTTTAGCTTAATTCCCTTGGATTGCAGCAATTGAATCCATAATTCCGATGGAATATTGCCCACCATTTCGTCATTGGCCATGGGGCAACCGCCATATCCCAGCAAGGCCCCTTCTACCCATTGGCATCCACTGTCCAAGGCCGCGAGCATTTTAGCTTCTGCACGGGAAGGATGCGCATGCAAATGCAATCCGATATTCAAAAGGGGGTATCGCTCATTCACTGCCTTGTAAACCGCTTCGATTCCATGGGGCAAGGCCAGGCCAACAGTATCACTGAGGGCAATATCCTCAACACCTATTTCCACAAGATTTTGGACCAAACCCAGGACAATCTCTAAGGAATAGGGATCGCCATAAGGATTCCCAAAACCCATGGACAAGTACACCATAAATTCTTTTCCGGCACTTTCAGCCATGGCGGACCAAGGCCTTATCATATCCAAGGCTTCTTGAATAGACCTATGGGTGTTGCGTTGCTGAAAGGTTTCGCTAACAGACAAAGGGAAACCAACTCGATGCACCGCCGTATGCATTAAGGCATCTGAATAACCTTGATCGTTGGCCACAACAGCCGAAATACGGGTCGTCGTCCTCGAATAATCCAAGGCATTAAGCACATCAGATGTGTCTTTCATTTGAGGAATAGCCTTGGGGGATACAAACGATCCGGCATCCAAAATATCGAATCCCACATCCAATAAAGCCTGCAAATAAGCAATTTTCTCTTCTGTCGGAACCCAATGCCGCAATCCCTGCATCGCATCACGGGGGCATTCCACCAATCGGTATTGCTTTTGCGTCATTCCTTTGTTTTGGAGGGCCTTGCTGTGGGATTTGTCCTGCTTAGACCTTTAATTTGCAAGTCCTAAAGTACACCTTAGCACCGCAGAGATGAACCATTCGGAAAACGAACCCATGGAAGGCCCTTTGGCCTCGCAAGAGTCCAACGTTCAGCATGAACTTGACCTAACATCTAAACCAGTATCTGCGTCCTCTTTAGCCGAAGAATCAACCGAAGCAACCATTGAGGCCCCTCCTGATTCCATTGAAGAAAATGCAATCGAATCTTCTACTGGAACGACTAAAGACTACGAGCTTGCAGAGTCGCAATTAAATTCGGAGGAACCCGCTGAACTGGTGGAGGCCTTGATCGCAGATGCAGAAGAGACTGTGCTGCCCGAATATAGCGCAATGGATTTGGAGACCTTGCTTACTCATTTGGGCGATTCGGTCAAGAAGTCAGATCTTACGGCAGAGCATCGCAAAATCCAAGAGATAAAATCCCAAGTGGACCATTGGTTCCAGAAACTGAAGGCCCAACAAGAGCTTGAACTTTTGGAAGGCGAATCCAGTCAAGACCTCGTCCCTGTGTCCCAAAGTCCATTCTTCTTGCTCTACCAAGATTTGTGGCAGCGGTACCAAGCCAAAAGGCAACAAGAGAAACAGGAGAAAGAAGCCAAACTACACGCCAATTTGGCCATCAAAGAGGCTTTGCTCGATGAGCTGCATAGGGTGGTCGACGAAGAAGAACAAGGCAAGACCGGAGTCAACGAACAACTCAAAAGCATACAACAACGCTGGAAAGATTGCGGTCCTGTCCCCCCTGAACAACGTCAAGTTTTGTGGAATCGATACCATCTGCTGCATGATAAGTTTTACAACAATTTACGCATTAATCGCGAATTGAAGGAGCTTGACATGGCCAGGAATTTGGAAACCAAAATCCAACTATGTGAACAGGCAGAGCAATTGCTTTTGGAAAGTGATATTTTGAAAGCAGGTTCTAGGCTCACCCTTCTTCATGAGCAGTGGAAAGCGACCGGTCCTGTACCACGCCCACAATCTGAAAGTGTTTGGGAACGCTTCAAAGCCGCCTCGGATCGCATCTTCCAAAATAGACGTGGCAAGTTCGAAGAGCTTGAATCGATGCGTGAAGAGAATTGGCGTCTCAAAACACAACTCTGCGAAAGTCTAGAAATCTTACTGCGAGCATTGCCTGAGGAGAGGCCCAATTGGGGGCAATTAACCCAAACCATAGAGCTGCTACAACAAGATTGGCGTCAAATTGGCCCTGTCCCCAAAGACAAACAAGAGCCTCAGTGGAAGCGATTTAAAAGTTCTTTGGATCAATTCTTTGGTACTCGCCTTCAGCATTTCAAAGCAGCTAAAGCCGCTATACAAGAATTGGCGCAACAGCGAGAATTATGGTGCAAAGAAGCAGAGTCTTGGAGCAAGTCTACGGATTGGAAAGGAGGCACATTGGCTTTAACCACTTTACAAAAGAATTGGAAAGAAGCTCCTCCATTACCTCGTAAAATTTCCGACAAATATTGGAACCGTTTTCGCAAAGCCTGCGATGCATTTTTCCAAACCAAGAATGCCTTTTTCTCCGACGAAAAAAGCAAACAAGTCGATAACCTCGAACTCAAAAAGGCCCTTATCGAAAGGCTAAATACCTATGCAATTTCCGGAGATTCCACGCAGGACATGTCGGTTTTGATGGAAATTCAACGCTCATGGAATGAGATCGGTTTTGTGCCTATGGTCCATAAGGAAACTCTTCAGAAACAATTTCGCGAGCTTACCAACCAATGGTTCGATCAACTGAAAATTGACCGTGAATCGCATCGAGAAGCCCAGTATCAAACCCGACTCCAGCAGATGAGCAACCATCCTGCTGGTGACCGGGAATTATCCAAAGAGCAGACTCAGCTTCAGTACAAAATCAATGATTTGCGTAAGGAGATGGATCTCCTCGAAAATAACTTGGGATTTTTCTCGCGTTCCAAAAATGCAGACTTAATGCGCCAGGAAGTTGAAAAAAAGATTGAGGTGATCAAATCGCAGGTCATCCAATTGGAAGCCAAGCTACGGTTAGTTCGGCAGACTCGCCAAACAGAGAAAGAAAGTACCCAGGGCGACAAGAGTCCCAACTCGGTCAAGTCGAAAAGATTGTAGAGAACGATCAGGTATCGTATTTGCGCAATATTCGTAACAACACTTCCATATCCCGGGGATACGGGGCTTCCACCAAGGGCATGGGAGTTTCGGCGTACTCAATCTGCAAGGAGCGTGCATGCAAGGCCAAGCGATGTATCATGGGCGACTCTTCTTCCGTATCTTTTGAGATACGGTATTTACGACCCTTGAGCATTGAAAGAAAAGGCATTTCCCCACCATAGGCCTTGTCTGCCACAATACGGCAATTTTGCGATGCCAAGTGGACTCGAATCTGGTGGGTGCGACCGGTAACCGGTCTGCATTCCAACAAAGTAAAATGCCTGAAATATTCTAGGCTTCGTACATAGGTCAATGCTTCTTTGCCCTCCTTGAAATCCACCCGCATCAGACCATCTCGACCTTGACCTATAGGTAAATCAATAGCTTGATCGTCAAATCGGTGAATACCCCAAACAATGGCATGGTACACTTTGGACACCAGCCTGTGCTCAAAGGCGTGCGCAGCGGATTTGTAGGAGGCTTCGCTTCTTGCCCAAAGCATGATTCCCGAGGTTTCCTTATCCAAGCGATGGCATGGACTCAAGCGCGGATCAAAAGCCTTGGCCCAACGAATCATGCTAGGAGCGTTTCCCTGTCTCTCGTCCAGGGTGGACACCAACGGAGGTTTGTTCAAAGCCAGCCAATCGCCGGACTCCCACAAAAGATAATTTTCGAAAGGTTCGCGCTTCACAGTTGCTAAGGTACGTCGCTTAAGCGTTGGCCTTGTCCAGGGTAAAACCAAAAGTGGACCCAACTCCGACGGATGACCGCACATGAATGGTATGACCATGCACCTCCAACATATGCTTGACGATAGCCAGACCCAATCCGGTACCACCCTCGGATCGGGATCTACCTTTGTCCACCCGATAAAAGCGTTCAAAGAGCCTAGGCAAGTGTTCTGCTTCAATTCCTAATCCGTTATCGGAAATTTCGACCAAAAAATGTCGATCCATATCATACACCCCCACCTGAGTTAATCCATGGTCGTTGCCGTAATGGATGGAATTTGATAGCAGATTGACCAAAACCTGACGGATCTTTTTTCGATCAGCCCTAACCGTGAACGGAGCTCTGAAGCCTGCTTTTGTTTGAATTTGTATGCCACGTTGTCGGGCCTTATGATCCACCGAATCAAAGACATCCTGGAGCATTTCCTGCAGGTCAAAGTTTTCCCAGTCCATTTTGACCGATCCGGATTCCAATTCGCTGATCGTTAACAAATCTTTGACCAATGCCTCCATGCGATCTGCGGAACGTGCAGCCTTCTTGAGGAAGTTTAAGTTGGTTTCGGGATCTTCCATAGCCCCATCCAAAAGCGTATGGATATAACCCTGTATATTGAAAATCGGAGTTTTGAGTTCATGGGATACATTACCCAGAAATTCTTTGCGGTATTTCTCCAATTGATCGGCCTCTTCTTTTCTGCTCGTTTGCTCCTTGCTCCATTGTTGCACCTCATGGTAAACCTGCCCCATAGGGTCCGCGTTCAGAGGGTACAAGTCCTCACCTTCCCCAACCGTTTTGATCGATCGTATCGTCTTGTAAATCAGCTTTATTTTACGATAAATGAAAAAATGTATGGCATAAAATACCATTCCAAGGACTGAAATTCCGGTGGCGAGACCCAAGAGGATTACGCTGACCTTGGGGAGGGCCAAAGCGTGAGCCAACCCAGCCACCAACGCAGCAGATGATGTAGCCACCAAAATGGCCACCTGTAGAGGGGTGATGTTTTTCAATTAAGCTCGAATTTATAGCCTACCCCGTTAATGGTGGTAATGCAGACATCTCCGAGCTTTTCACGCAGTTTGCGAATATGGACATCAATGGTACGGTTAATCACCACCACATCGGTTCCCCAAATGGTTTCCAAAATTTGATCACGGGTGAATACTTTGCCAGGCCTTGAAGCCAATAGAAAAAGCAATTCAAATTCTTTGCGAGCCAAGACCACCACCGTACCGTCCTGGGTTACCTGATACGATTCCCGATCAATCACCAAATTGCCCAACTTGATTTCCTTGGTTTGTTCAAGCTTGGCATCTTCTTTGGACCTTCTGAAAACCGCTTCGATCCGGCTGATCAGGGCACGGGGCTTGATGGGTTTGGTTAAGAAATCATCGGCACCCGCTTGGAAACTGAGCACCTCTACAAACTCTTCTTCGCGGGCCGTCAGGAACAGAATGAAACAATGCTTCAAGGATGGAACGGCCCTAATTTGTTTACAAGCCTCCATGCCATCCATTTTGGGCATCATCACATCGAGCAGGATCATGTCAGGTAGAAATTCCTTGGCACTGGCTACGGCTTCCAATCCATTTTCCGCCGTTTGGATCTCGTATCCCTCCTTGCGTAGATTGTAAGATATAATTTCCAAAATATCCGGTTCATCGTCAACAACCAGGATTTTGGCAAATTTGGATGCTCCCTTCAAGGCGGACATACGTTGTGTATTTGGTGCTACGAAGTAAAGAAGGCCTGAGCATTCGGGTTGTTAAGAAAAGGTTAACCCTCTAACTTGACCCGCAACATTTCGGAAGCCTGAGCCGGCTGGACTTTACCCCCGGTTTTTTTCATTAATTCACCCATGAACAATCCAAGAAGGCCCTTTTTACCTGAACGGTATTCCTCTACCTTGGCTGGCATAGACAGCAAGACTTCTTCCACCAAGCGTTCCAAAGGCGGCCCATCGGAACTCTTTCCCAAATCCAATTCAGTTACAAGGTCGTCAAGCGATTTCGTTGGGGATTCCAACCAAACAGGCCATAAACTTTGAACCGCCTGATGGTGGGTCAAGATGCCATCTTGCACCGCATCGATCATGCTCGCCAAGGCCGTGACCGTTAAGGGAAATTCATGAATTTCCATGGCATGTGTATTCAACCAAGTTTTGACCGGGCCCATAGTCCAATTGGCAGCCTGTTTGTAATGCGGGGTCAATTTTACCAATTGCTCAAACCACAAGGCCAGATGTTTTTGGTCACACAGCACCGAAGCATCGTAAGCATTAAGCCCGTAATCGGAAGTAAATCTTTCGAGCAAGACTTCAGGCAATGGGGGCATGTTTGTTTTGACCTTGTTGATTTGATCCAAACCAACAAGGATAGGCGGCAAATCCGGTTCCGGAAAATACCGATAATCGTTGGCGGCTTCCTTGGAACGAAGAGAAAATGTATTGTTAGCTTGTGCGTCAAAGGATCGGGTTTCAGAAACAATGGCGCCTCCCTTTTCGAGCATTTCAACTTGCCTTTGAAATTCATATTCAATTGCGCGTTGAACATGCCGCATGGAGTTCATATTTTTGACTTCTACCTTCTGACCAAAGGCCTCGGTTCCGCGTGGCCTAATCGAAATATTGGCATCACAACGCAATGAGCCTTCCTCCATATTTCCATCACAAATCTCCAGATAACGCACCAATCTACGTATCTCCGAAAGGTATTGGTATGCCTCTCTTGCTGACCGAAGGTCAGGCTCTGTAACTACTTCCAACAGAGGAACCCCACAACGGTTTAAATCAATCAAGGTATCGTAGGGGTCTTGATCATGAATGCTCTTACCTGCATCTTCTTCCATGTGAATCCTTGTAATGCCTACCCTCCTCCTTGTACCATCTTCCAAATTGAGATTTATAAATCCATTGTAAGCCAGTGGAGTAAGATGTTGTGTTATTTGATATCCTTTAGGCAGGTCCGCGTAAAAGTAGTTTTTACGAGCAAATTCATTGTATTCTCGGATTTGACAATTCATCGCCAAGCCCAACAAGATTCCGTCCTCCAAAACCTGCTGGTTGAAGCGTGGCAAAGTACCCGGATGACCCAAGGAGATGGGTGATAATAAGGTATTGGGCAAAGCTCCAAATTCCGTGCTATCCGAACAGAAGGCTTTGGATTGGGTATTCAACTGAACGTGAACCTCCAGGCCCACGACCAATTCATAATCCACCAAGGTTTCGCTGCTCATGATGTTAAAGATACTTGGGTAAGGTATTGTTGCACTTTGCGCATTGCATCTTGTAGTCGCTGCGTAGCTTGATGGGATTGAAGGTTAGAATTCGGGGCTCCAGCCATCGCCAAATGGGCCTGTCCACCACCTTGGCCTCCAAAAGGTTCGATAAGTTCACGCACTAATTTTCCCGCATTCCAAGATTGCGCTAATTCATCCCCCAAAGCACATGCCATATAAGTTTTATCATCCACAACCGCTCCCAATACCACGCATGCCATTGACGATACGCTCCTTAAACGATTTGCCATCACCTTAAGGGCTTCGGCTTGCGAGGGTTCACATGTTTGGACCAATAAATGAATTCCATTACTGGGATTTTCCCACGACTCGCTCCATTGTTGTAGCCATTGTTCGATCTGTTGTTGATTCCATTGCTCCAATTTCTTGCGCAACTGACTAAGTTCAGCGACTGTTTTGCGCAGCTGAGCGGGAAGATCAGCCGGATGCTTGAGAATCTCGTGAGCTTCATGCAAAGTGTTCAATTGAGAATACACCCACTGCATCGCTGCCTGACCACAAACCGCTTCGATTCTTCGTATCCCTGAAGCCACGGCCGTTTCAGCAATGATCTTGAACCAGCCAATTTCTGCTGAATTTCGAATATGAGTCCCTCCACACAATTCCATGGAATAGTTGCCCCCGAAAGAGATCACCCTGACTTTGTCTCCGTATTTCTCACCGAACAATGCCGTTGCTCCCCTCTTCACCGCTTCGGCCATGGGAAGATCCCGCTCTTCGACCAAGGGCCATGCCATGGCTACGGCTAGGTTAACCTCCCTTTCGATAGCCTTTAAATCATCCTGCCCGATTTTGGATGGTTGAGCAAAATCGAATCGTAACTGATCATGACCGACCAAACTACCCTTTTGTTGCACATGATCTCCCAACCTCATCCGAAGAGCACTGTGCAGTAAATGCGTTGCACTATGATGGGATGATACACCTTGTCTCCATTGCGGATTCACGGTTGCCACAAAGATCTGTTCAGGATCCAGGGGCAATTGACTCACCCTATGGATCCACAAGTTATTTTCCTTGAAAACATCCAACACTTGAATCTTGGTGCCTTCATCCCCAACCAATTCCCCTTGATCACCGACTTGTCCACCGGATTCAGCATAAAATGGGGTGTTCTCCAAAACAATTTGGCATTGTTCACCATCAGAGCTTTGCACCCTTCGCCAACGGAGAACCCGTGTCGAACTTGAACTATGGTCGTAACCCACAAACTTGCCGTTCATGGTATGATCCCCAAAGGTCCATTCGGCCCATACCCAATCTCCTACACTTGATTTGGTCGCCACTCGGGAACGTTCACGCTGTACAGCCATGGCTTGCTCGAAGCCCAACTGGTCCATGCGATAACCTTTTTCGGACAGCACCAAAGCAGTCAAATCTGCAGGAAAACCATAAGTATCCAGCAATTCAAAAGCGGTATCACCGTCCATCAAATTGTTGGAATGTGAACCTCTCTCGGAAACCCATTGATCAATTCGTAACAAGCCCTTCGCCAATGTTCGTAAGAAATTGGTTTCTTCGGCCAACAAAGTCTGCTCAATGAGCGTTTGCTCCCGTTTGAGTTGAGGCAACACCTCTCCTAATTGGGCAACAAGCACCGAAATCAAGGTGTACATCGTCGGCTGTTCGAGGCCCAGGTACGTGTATCCGTACCGTATTGCACGTCTCAGGATACGTCGACATACATACCCTGCCTTGGCATTGGAGGGCAATTGACCATCCGCGATAATCAAGGCTACAGCCCGCAGATGATCTGTCATGACTCGCATGGCCACATCCACCTGTTCATTCCCTGTCTGGTAGGATTTGCCGCAACTTTGTTCGATGGCCTTGATCAATGGGCTGAATACATCCGTATCGTAATTGCTCGAGGCGATGGCGACCGCCCTACATAAACGTTCAAAGCCCATGCCTGTATCGACATGCTTGGCCGGCAAAGCCTGCAGTTTGCCATCAGCCATGCGTTGGAACTCCATGAAAACCAAGTTCCATAATTCAATCACCTGAGGATGGTCCTTGTTCACCAAGGTCGCACCATCCACTTTTCGTCGTTCCTCCCCACTTCTCAAATCAATATGCATCTCTGAACAAGGACCACAGGGACCAGTTTCACCCATTTCCCAAAAATTGTCTTTTTTGGAACCTGGTAGGATGCGGCTTTCTGCAATCCAATGAGTCCAGAAGCGTCGAGCATCCACATCGGCTCCCAAACCATCTTCCTTGTCCCCTTCAAAATAGGTAACGTACAAACGCTCCGGGTCTAGGCCATAAGGACCCGTCATTAGTTCCCAGGCCCAAGCAATGGCCTCCTCTTTGAAATAATCCCCAAAGGACCAATTCCCCAGCATTTCAAATAGGGTGTGATGGTAAGTGTCTTTTCCGACATCTTCCAGGTCATTGTGTTTGCCCGAAACCCGCAAACAGGGTTGACTATCGGCAATTCGGGAGTGTTGAATGGGGCTGTTACCCAAAAAGAGGTCCTTGAACTGATTCATTCCAGCATTAGTGAATAGAAGGCTAGGATCACCTTGAATCAACAAAGAAGCAGGCGTAGCTATGTGGTGCCCCTTGCTTGCAAAAAAGTTCAAAAAAGTTTGGCGTATGTCCGCTGACTTCATCATGGTGCAATCTTGGAATTGAAAGCCCGAAAATAGTTAATTTTGAGCAAATGGCTCATCCACGTTACGAATTCAATCCAATCAAACTAGTCTTTGAACAGGTCAAAATGCCCTGGCACCGCCAATTACTATCGCTATTGGGTTTTTTCTCCGTTGCTGTAGTATCCTCGGTTTTGGTCATTTCGCTGGCCTACACCTTTCTGGATTCCCCCAAAGAAAAAAAACTCAAAGAAGAACTGGCCGAAATGGAACTACGATACCAAGCCTTGGATGATCGAACACGCTTGATGCGGGAAGCCTTAATCGATCTGGAGCAAAGGGACCTGAACATTTATAGGGTAATTTTTGAAGCCGAGCCCATAGAAGCCGAGCCTACCAAATCCAAAGAGCAGATCAATGCCTACAAATACCTTGCTCGCTACGAATACGGTGCTTTGATGGCGACCACTTCTATCAAAATTGACGCCCTTAGCCGAGAAATGGTTGCTCAATCCAAGTCTTATGACCAATTAAGGCGTCAAATCCGAAACAAAAATGCTTTGTTGGAAGCAATGCCCGCCATTCAACCTGTTGCGATTAGTGGTAAAAATCGGGGTGAATTGGTCTCCGGTTTTGGATACCGTATCGATCCAATTTATA
>SYHX01000047.1 GCA_005799025.1 Bacteroidota bacterium
GGATCCGGGCGCTGAAATCCGGTGTTTTGCCAAGCGTAGGCCGGAGCCCCAGGCTGCATAACAGAGACGATGCCCGATGTCCCCGATGGATACGGTAGCAGATTGGGATAGGTCGTCGCAGGAATAAAGCGATCATTGTTAGGATCCAACACTTTGAGCGCATAGGGATCGGCAACGCGCTGGCTACCGTTCACCAAGTATTGATAGGGAACCTCTTGACCGGGCGTTAACCCCTCCAAACGCAACCAATACCAGGCTGAATCGGCCGTTCGGTTCATCCGATAATTGCCATCGGGTGACCAATCGTTGAAGGGCCCCAAAACAAAGGCGTGTTGCTTGAAAGGAGCATACAAAGCCAAAACCACTGTGCTGTCATTAATATAATTCACCCCATCCGTTGTTCCGGGCGGTAAGGGCTGGGCGACTTGGTTGCCCAAAGCCACCAAACGGGTGGTATCCCGCACCACAGCACCGCCGGACCCGCCGGCATCGGCTTCAAAAATCAGCTCGTAATTCCCGGCCTGCGCCAATTGCAGGGCGTACCCTAAGCTATCCCCGACCGTCGTTGCCACCACGACCCCGTTGACGCGCAGCGAAAGACTACAAACCTGCGATGCTGCACCAAAAAAATTCATATTAGACCCCGGCTGAACAATGCTGTTGTTGCCCGATGGATTAAAAATAGCCGCGTGCAATTGGCCTACCGGATAGAGAGGCAGATACAAATCAGAACCGTCGGCCGCTCGGCCCACCACCGTACCTGCTGTATTACGAAAAACAAATGCCAACGAACGTATCGTTTCCGAAGAAGGAACGCCAGGGGGGTTAGCCGTTGCATTGTAATAGGTTCGGGGCACATACGAGATGCTGTAAACATTGTTCCCCAACGGCGACAACAGCGGTGCGTTGCCGGTCCCCCAGGAGCCACGAACATATTTCCAATCGGTTGGTGACGTACTAAGGTTGGTGATGACCCCGGTATGAGCGTAAATGGGTGGCGCAACCCCCGCTAAGGCCCCATTCCCCTGCGATGCATCGTAGATAATGGTCACCGTGGACGTATCGGTCGGAAAGCGCGGGATGGACCGCAAAACCTGGGCCGAAACCGTCGAATTCAAGCTGGAACCAACCCCTCCAAGAAGGCTCGAAAAGAGAAAGGACTTAAAAAAACTTGCTTTCATGCCGATGATTGGAAATTTAGTGGTGACGAAATTAACAAAAAAAAAGCCGCGTTGCCGCGGCTTCTTTTGAAATTAAAGAGGTTGATTAACGGTTGTAAATCACCTTCTTGATAGAGGTCTTGCCGTCCACAACCTGACGAACGAAGTAGGTACCGAAAGGAACTTTGACACCGCTGTTTGCGGTAGCATCCCAAACCAATTCGTGCTGGCCGGCAGCTTGCTGTCCGTTGTACAAAGACTTCACAGACTGACCAAGTAGATTGACGATCTCAACGGATACTTTGGAAGAACGAGCGTTCTCGTAGCTGATGCTCATCTCACCGTTGAAAGGGTTGGGGTAAACCGACAAAGGCTTGATGCTCTGGGTAAGGCTACGAATGGAGGACGTGATGATAGGGCTGCTGCCATCGCACTGCGTGCATTCGTCCCAGCAGAATTTAACTGTAACGGGCAAAATAGGACCCGCGCGATTAAACCCGCCGAAACCGTCACCGATTCCGCAATTCGACAACGATTGAGCGCCTTCATTAGCTCCCCAATTTCCATTAACAAATTTCCAATTTAGGGTATCACCCAACGCGGTGATAGGAAATTGAACGACCTTGCGCCAAATCCCATTACCCATATCGGTCATCGCAGAAAGCGAATCTGTTGGGCTCCAATTTGGCATTGCTATGCCGTTGGTTGTGGCCCCGTGGTCTTGAAAATTGCCTGCAACTCTAATCCCAGTTGGGACAATGGGTACCGTGTAATTTGATACATCCACCATCATGGTAACGGTGATGTTGGTCTGAGCCAAGGCAACCGTGCTCAATATGGCGGCAACCAGGAGGGTAAGAAGTTTTTTCATGAGGTTTTTGAATTTAAAATTCCTTATTAAACAAAAATACAAGTTTCTAGCCAACATTTCCAAACTATTATGGAAGATTTTATGGATAAAATATGGTTATTTTGGTGAGATTTTTGAGCTTTAGTCCAAACAACCGCCCATTGCACCCAGCGAG
This sequence comes from Bacteroidota bacterium, assembly GCA_005799025.1. GTDB lineage: Bacteria > Bacteroidota > Bacteroidia > UBA7662 > UBA7662 > SYHX01. Next base: position 2,186 of record SYHX01000047.1, read on the forward strand.
CCTCCCTGTAGAAACCGCACAGCCCTCCCAAGTTCCCCCAAATTCAGCCCAAGGGGACCTGGCGATCTTGACCAGCGGGGGCGATTCCCCGGGGATGAATGCCTGCATTCGGGCCCTGGTGCGCAGCGGTATCTACTACGGACACAGGGTTTGGGGGGTCATTCGGGGTTATGACGGCCTGATCCAGGACGAATTCCGCCCCATGGACCTGCGTTCGGTGGGGAATATCATCCACCGAGGCGGCACCATCCTCAAATCAGCCCGTTCCGAAGAATTCCGCACCGCAGAAGGCCGTCGTAAAGCCTACGAAAACCTCGCCAAACGCAATATCAATGCCCTGGTGGTGGTGGGTGGAGACGGTAGCTTCCGAGGCGCTAATATTTTCTCGGAGGAATATCCCATTGCCGTGATCGGCCTCCCAGGGACCATCGACAACGACCTCTACGGGACCGACTACACCATCGGTTTTGATACCGCCACCAATACCGTGGTGGAATGCATTGACAAAATCAGGGACACCGCCGACGCCCACAATCGATTGTTCTTTATCGAAGTCATGGGCCGAGATGCCGGTTACATTGCCCTCAACGGAGGCATTGCTGCCGGTTGCGAAGATATCCTGATCCCCGAAACCAAAACCGACCTCAGCGAATTGGTCGAAGTCCTCAAAAAAGGCCGGGCCAACCACAAAAGCTCGGGCCTCATTATTGTTGCCGAAGGCGAGGAGGAGGGCGGAGCCTACGAGATTGCCCGCAAAGTCGCCGAACAATTCGATGGCTACGAAATGAAGGTGACCATCCTGGGCCATATCCAGCGCGGTGGCAGTCCCTCGTATTTTGATCGGGTTCTTGCCAGCCGCTTGGGCGTTGCCGCCATCGAAGGCCTGCGCCAAGGCCAAAGCCGCGTGATGGCCGGCATCATCAACAACAAAATTGTTTATACGCCCATCCACGAAGCCGTCAAGAATTCCACCCAAATGGACCTGGATCTTTACCGTATCTCCAAAATCTTGGCGATTTAAACTTAAAGCGAATTCATCAAGCCCTCTACCTCTCTTCTCGATTTGTCCCTAGACCTGAATTAATTCCATGTTATTAGTCGCCGACAGCGGTTCCACCAAGGCCGACTGGAAATTTCGTAACAACGAAGAACCCATCGTATCCACCCGGGGTTTTAATCCTTTTTTTCACAACCGGGAATTTATCCTTTCTGAGCTGGAGGCCTCCCCCCTCAAGGCATTGGTGGGCCAAGTCGACGAAGTCCGTTTTTTTGGGGCCGGATGTTCCAGCGCTGAACGTAACTTGATCATTCAGAAGCCTTTGGAAGAGTTTTTTCGAGACGCCAAGGTGACCGTAGACCATGATATACTTGGGGCCGGCATCGCCTGCGTTGGAGATGGCGAAGGCATCGCTTGTATTATCGGGACAGGATCTAATTCATGTTATTGCAAAGACCATGAATGGTCGCAAGTGGTGCCGGCACTCGGCCATTTACTGGGTGATGAGGCAAGCGGATCTTACCTTGGCCGACGCATGCTGGCAGATTATTTATACAAAATGTTACCAGAGCCCATTGCAACGGAACTCCATAAGGAATACGGCCTAACCAAGGAGGGTATTTTTGAAAGCGCCTACCACAAGCCGGATGTGAATGTTTACTTCGCCTCCTTTGCGCGCATTCTATCCAAGTATCTGGACCATCCCTATGTCCGACAAGTGGTCACCGAAGGCTTTCATCGCTTTTTGGATATTCATGTGATGCGCTACCCACGGGTTCACGATCTAACGGTTCACTTTGTGGGGTCCATTGCCTACCACTTTGAGCCTCTGCTGGACGAAGTTTTGGCTACCAAGGGACTGCGCAAGGGCGGGGTTCACAAAAAACCCATTCATCCCCTCTACGCCTATTACGCCAGCAAGCGGGGGTAAGGGTTCGCTCAGGGTTTGGACTCCTTGGGCTCGCCTTTGGTTGGATTAGTCAATTTGCGAATTTTTTCATCCATCACAAACTCATCTCCCTCCACATACGAATTGTGACGATACACCAATCGGCCTTCTCCATCGTATAGGAGAGTATAAGGCACCGTTTGGAAATTCAATATACGTTTCATGTCCTCGTTAGGATCCATCAAGATGCGGTAAGGCCAACGGACCCCTTTGATATAGGACTTGACTTTGGCAGAATTCCTGGCATCGTCGATGCTGACCGCAAGAATTTCCAGGCCATAATCCTTGACCCAGTCTTCGTAGAGGTCCATGTAATTGGTGAGCTCCTTCTTGCATGGGGTGCACCAGGTCGCCCAAAAGCTCAATAAGACGGGCTTTCCTCGGCCAACGACATCGCTGAGCCGCATGGAATTTCCGTCCACGTCCTTCAAAAGCACTGCAGCAAGCCGTTCATCCACCGGCATGGCCGTGTTACGTTTGGCCAAAGGGCCCTCCGAAGGAGCAGCAACCGCGGCATGCTCCGTCCATCCCATGGCCCATAGGAGCAACCATGTCCAACCGAAGCGGGATTTACGGAGAAGATTCATCATGGGGCGCGGCTTAGGATTCTATTTAACCAAAGATATGCTTGGAATTTAGGCTTATTTTGTGCCACTCTACCCAGAATGGATGAAAAAATCAACGTTTCAACCCCATGACCTCAGCCAAGGCACCCAGCATCAGGAAATTCGCCTCGGTGTACAGGCCCTATGGAGCAGCATGGCCTTGGTGTTGATTGGGCTTTTGATCGCAACACCCCGTGCATGGGCCCAGAACGGCGACAACGGCGGAACCATCAGTGGAGATTTGGAATTGTTCCAAAATGTGTTTTTTCTGGATTCAACCATTTTGTCGGATCCTATCCCGCCTCAATATTACCAGCAACTTAGTTCGACAGACGGCTGGATGAACCTGAATTACCGTCAAGGAAATTTGGCGGCAGGAATTCGTTTTGACCTCTTCCTCAATTCTGGTCTACGCAATCCTTATGTGGTACGCAACCAACAGGGTATAGGGTTTTGGTACATCAGTCACCAAGCCCAACGACTTACCCTGAGGGTTGGAAATTTCTACGAACAATTTGGGAACGGCATCACGTTCAGGGCCTACGAGGGTCGGGGACAAAACCTGGATTACGCCATGTTCGGATTGTCAGGCCAGTTCAAGATCAACGATCAATGGCAAATCAAGGGATTCACGGGCAAACAGAAAGTGCTTTTTGACACTTATGCTCCGGTCATCAAGGGTCTTTGTTTGCAAGGCTCTATGAAATCCGAACATTTGGGCTTGAACTATGCCCCGGGTGTTTCCTTTGTCAACCGCACCCTAGATGCCAATTCCATGCAGAATGTGGTGGGAAGCATCGAAAACCTGGAGCCATCCAAGCGTTTTGTGCCCAAGTACAATGCCTATGTGGGGTCTTTTTTTCAAAATGTGCAATGGGGCAGTTGGAATCTTAACACTGAATGGGCCTTCAAAAGCCGAGAGGCCGTCTTGGATCGGAATGGCGTTTTGGAAAACAGCTCCGGCATTGTGCTTTATACAGATTTGGGCTATTCGATCGAAGGATTCGGCATCAATATTCAGCACAAACACACCGATCATTTTGATTTCAGAGTCTCCCCTCTCGAAATCCTCAACGAGGGCCTGATCAACTATATCCCGCCCGGGGCCCGTATGAATACCTACCGACTCACATCCCGCTATGCTCCTGCTACCCAATTGGTTGGAGAGGATGCCTTGCAGATCGAGACCGTATTCAGCCCATCGCGTAATACCCAAATTCAGGTCAATGCCAGCCATGTGCAAGGGCCTGACCGGGAATTGTATTACCAAGAATTGTACGCGGAAGCCAAACATAAATTCAATAAGCAAATAACTATAAGCGGCGGTTTACAAAGAGTGATTTACAATCAACAACTTTATGAATTCAAACCGGGAGCTCCTTTGGTCAAAACATGGACACCCTTTACAGAATTAACCTATAAAATCAATCGACGCGAATCCCTTCGTGTCGAATTTTCCCAAATGTCCACAGACCAGGACCTTGGGGATTGGCTGTGGGGTTTAGTGGAATATAACATTGCTCCTCGCTACTCTTTCAGCATCATGGACATGTGGAATTACGGGAACAAAAATCCCGACAAACGCAACCACTATTATACTGCCTTTGCGGCATTGAATTGGCCCGGCCTGCGCTTCACAGGTGGCTATGTGCGGCAGGTCCAAGGAATCATTTGTACCGGTGGGGTATGCCGCGTCGAACCCGCCTTCAATGGTCTGCGCTTCAGCCTTAGTACGAATTTTTAATCCGTATCGTTTCCTCGTCATGAATATCTTAGAATCGTTCATTCCTCATCATATGATGCAAC
>SYHX01000048.1 GCA_005799025.1 Bacteroidota bacterium
CGTTCCCGATTCCCCAACACAATAAGGCGGGATGCGATTTGAAGCGATCAATCACCGAGGCAAAATGCAGGAATTGTTCGCGCACAGCAACGGGGTCGTCGTAATCAAAGCCGTGACGCTCGTGACCCATCCATAGGCCCAGCATAACGGTGAGACCCAGGCGTTGCGCCGAGTCAAGGATTTGTTGCGCCCGCTCTATTCCCCAGGTCCTGAGGGAATTCGCACCGCATTCCACCATGAGGGGCAACTGCACTTGGCCACCTGCTCCTCGTACAAAATACGGCGAACCGCCCCGTTCCATGCGCCAAACACCTGATTCCTGAATTAATTGAACATGAACGGGTTGAGCTCTTATTTGGGTTTTGTTAAAACACAAAAGAACCATCAGCATGTACAACAACCATCCTGAACGAAACATTCCGGGAAGATGCTTAGAGTTCAAAGCTAAAGCCCCTGTGGGTGAGCTCATCGTAACGCATGCGGTCAAAGGTGTAAAGCTGAGCAGGGCGACGGGTGTCTTTGGTTTGCTTGGCGTCTAGCTTGACCAGGAAATTCATACCCAGGATTTTTTTGCGGAAATTTCTTTTGTCCAGGGGTTGACCCAGAACGGCCTCGTACAATTTCTGCAATTGATAGAGGGTGAAATTGACAGGGAGTAATTCAAATCCGAGGGGTTGATTGCGCACCCGCACTTTGAGCTTTTCAACGCCTTTGGCCAAGATATCGTTGTGGTCAAAGGCCAGATCTCCCAATTCGGAGAGGGTATGCCATTGCACATTGTCGGCCCAAAAAGCAGCACGGGGTTCGTAGTTCTCCACCCGAATCAAGGCATTGTAAGCGACCGTGATGACCCGGCCCAAGGGGTGACGATCCACCTTGCCAAAGGTCTTGATTTGCTGCATAAAGACTTCGCGGATTCCAGTGAGATTTTCGAGAACGCGCTGAGCGGCACTGTTCAAATCTTCCTGGGGATAAACCAAGTCACCCGGCAAGGCCCAAAAGCTTTTGTAAGGCGCCACGCCCCTTTTGATTAACAATACTTTGATATCCTGCCCGTCAAATCCAAAGACCACGCAGTCCACCGAAAGGCCGAATTGAAAAAAGTCTTCGAGGGGTATCAGATACTTCGCCTGGTCATCCGGCGAATTGTCGTCGGAATACCGAAGAGCGACAGAGTTGCCGTTGATTAATTCATCTAAATCTCTACGCATACGTTTTATAATAAATCAAACATCGCCGTGTTTAACCAAAGGTTTAGGCCTATTGGTTCGCTTAATTTTTGAGAAAGCGAACCATGCGATGAGCGCGGGCCGTACGGACCTGAACAGTGTAAAGACCAAGGCTGAGGGCCTCGACATTGAATCGATTGCCTTGACCGGATGGAGTAATAAAGTCCTTTACATCACGTCCTTGGATATCAGACCACCGAAGGTCGGTGGGGTCTTGCAGGGTCTCGCCTAGGGGAAGTTCAAAGTGCAAGACATCATGAACTGGGTTGGGGTAAACCTTGAGGAGGTTGGGATCGGATGCCAGTTGACGGATGCCTGCCGGAATGCAAGGGGAGCAACTTTCCCAACACACCGCGTCCAGGGTATCGTTTCCAAGAACGATGTAACTGCGATTGGTGAAAGTGGATGTGGTCTGGGTACAGGGCAAACCCTGGGTTAGGTTTTCGGAAATATTCCATCCATCGAGGGTGAATTTGTATTCGACCGTATCAATGGGGAGGGTGATTTCCAGTTCATAGATGCTGTCTTGGTTGGCATCGGTCATGGGCGCGCAGGTTCCGCACCAGTTGTTAAAGGTTCCGTTCAAATGAACATTGGAGTAAGAAGGTCCGTTGTAATTATTCATATCCACCTTGAATAGAACCCGACCCGATGTGGGACCGGAGGCACAAGGGCTGCAGCTCTGCCAGCAGACCGCGTCGAGCGTATCGTTGCCGGTGACGTTGTGAAAGCGGTTGGTGTAAATACCGGTGGTCATGGTGCAGGGTGAACCAGAGAGCAGATTTTCTTGCTGGCCCCAGCCGTCCAAGGTGAATTTGTATTCGACGGTGCTAAGCGGAAGATCCAAGGCCAATTCATAGATACTGTCCTGATCGGGATCCAGCATGGTCGCACAGGCACCGCACCATCCGTTGAAACTACCGTTGAGGTTAACGGTCGTATAGGAGGGGCCGGCGTAACCGTTCATGTCCACCCGGAAACGGATTCGTCCGGAACTGGGCGCACCTGTGCAGGAATCGCAGGAGCCGTAGCAGGGGGCCGGGAGGCTGAGGGGGCCGTTGACAATAATTTGACGGTTGGTGAACCCAAAGGCGGTATTGGTGCAGGCCGAACCGGGGACCAAGGTTTCTTGGGCTGTCCAACCGTTGATGGTGAATTTGTATTCAAACGTGTCGGCGGCCAAGGGAACGGTGAGTTCCCAAACCGAGTCGTTGTTGGCATCGGTCATGGGCGCGCAGGATCCGCACCAAGCATTGAAGTTTCCGTTCAAAAAGATCCCGTTGATGGGGGTGGTTCCGTTGTAATCCGACATATCAACGCGGAATACAACAGGGTAGGTTGTTTGGGCTCGAGCCTTGAATTCAACGCCTAAGCAGAGCGTAAATAATAAGGCCATCCATAGGGCCGAAATAAGACGTTGGAAGGGGTTACGGTCAAGATTCTGTAGCGTGGCTGGGGTCTTCATAAAATAATTAGTTTGGGCGAAACAAAAATGGAGGGAGGAAAACAAAAAATTCTGAGGGGTAAAACGAAAGCGATTTGCAGAACCGCTCCGCCAAAAATAAGAAATAAGTGTAAAAAATACACCCATTAACTAAAAGGCTGTTTTTTTTTTAAACATGAGGGCGATTTGCCGGCATACGCGGTACTCAACCACGCATCAACTAGGCAAGCGGGGGCCAATGGGCAACCATGACCCGACCGGGGCGACAGTGGTTCACCCAAACTTCATCAAGACCTATGCCCGCTTACTCGGAAGGCAGCCTTGCGCTTTTCGAGGAAGGCCCCAATGCCTTCAAGGCTTTCGGGTTGCTGGAAAAGGCTGCCGAAGGTTTCGATTTCTTGAAGATAACCATCCGGATCGCCCTGGGCAGCCAAAGCAGACAGGCGGATGCAATGCGATACGGCGATGGGACCGCGCTGCAGAATGCGGTTGAGCAAGGCGGTCGAGTCTTCTAGCAGGGACTCAGGCGTAGCGCTGATGCGGTTCACCAAACCCCATTGCAGGGCGGTGGCGGCATCGATGGGATCCCCGCTCATCAACATTTCGAGGGCCCGAGCCCGGCCGACCCACTCAACCAGCCGCTGTGTACCACCATAACCAGGAATCAAACCCAAATTGACTTCGGGTTGACCCAAGCGGGCGGCGGGGACCGCTACGCGGAGGTGGCAGGCCATGGCCAATTCCAAACCGCCACCTAGGGCAAAGCCGTTGATAGCCGCCAAAACAGGTTTGGGGGCGGTGGCGATGGAGTCCATGATGCGGTGCCCAGCTACGGACAGATCGCGGGCTTCGTTGGCGGTGTAATGGGCAAATTCGGCCACATCGGCACCAGCGGCAAAGGCCTTGTCGCCCGAACCAGTCAGGATGACCGCCTGCACGGCGGCATCGGTCATAGCCATGGCCACGCTGTCCTCAATTTCGAGCAGAGTTTGCCGATTGAGGGCATTGAGCTTGTCGGGGCGGTTGATGGTAACGAAGGCAATGGAGCCTTGGACATCGTAAAGGAGGTTCTGCATAGTCAAAGATCAGCGAGAGAAATTTAGGAGGTTGGAAGGGTGGCGGCTGCCTGTCTAAGACGGGCAACGCAGGCAAGGCGTCCGCGGAGGCCCATCCACTCAAAAAGGGCAGGGCCCGAGGCCTGTCCTGTGACGGCCAATCTCAGTCCCTGTAGCAGGCTCCCTGGGGTGACCCCGTGCTTGGCGGCCGCCTCTTTGAACTTCGTCTCGACTATAGTAGCATTCCACTCGTCATGCAACGCTTCGTAACAATCAATCAAATCTCCCAAAACGGCGGGAAATGCACCGCCCCATTTTTTGGCTGCTACCCCTTCATCGTATGATTCCGGATCCACAAAAAAGGGCCTTACTTCATGGATAAAATCCGAAACTAAAACCATCCGTTCCATAACCAAAGGAATCAAGGCTTGGAGTGTTGAATCCTCCAAGTTCCAGCCTTGTTGGACTAACAAATTTCGGCAAGGATCCATCAATGAATCCACCGAACGACTGCGCAGGTATTGTTGGTTAAACCACTGCAATTTGGTGAAATCGTAACGCGCTCCATGTTTGTTAACCCTATCTAAACCAAATGATTGAATTAATTCGTCCATCTCAAAAATTTCCCTGTTATCCCCAGGATTCCAACCCAAAAGCGCCAAGAAATTAACATAAGCCTCGGGAAAATAACCGGCCTCGCGGTACCCAGGCGTTTTCTCTCCACTTTCGGGATTGGTCCACTCGGTGGCATAAAAAGGCAAACCCAAACGGTCTCCGTCCCTTTTGGATAATTTCCCATCTCCATCTGGCTTTAATAGCAACGGAAGATGAGCAAATTCAGGCATTGTATCCAACCAGTCAAAGGCTTCGTACAACAATACGTGCAATGGGGTACTCGGTAACCATTCTTCGCCTCGAATGACATGAGTAATCTTCATCAAATAATCGTCCACTACATTAGCCAGATGGTAGGTCGGCATGCCATCACTTTTGAATAAAACTTTATCATCCAATTGTGCGGTCTGCACCACCACCAAACCCCGAATTCTATCCCGCACCCGGACTTCTCGGCCTCTGGGCATTTTGAAACGAATGACATACGATTCCCCGGCCTCCAAACGACGGGCCACCTCATCCGAAGGCAGGCTCAACGAGTTTTTCATACGCACCCTGCTGATGGCATTGTACTGCGGTGAGGCAACCCCCGAAGCTTTGAACTGCTCTCGCATTGTTTCCAGCTCTTCCTCGGTATCAAAAGCATAATAGGCATGCCCCGATTCCACCAATTGCATCGCATACTGTCGGTACATGGCCTTGCGTTCACTTTGACGATAAGGGCCGTAAGGTCCTCCTTTGTGAACGCCTTCATCAAATTCAATCCCGCACCAACTCAACGATTCAATGATGAACTCTTCGGCACCGGGTACAAATCGGGTTTGGTCGGTGTCTTCGATCCGTAACACCATCTGACCTCCCATTTTGCGGACTAGAAGATAATTGAACAAAGCGGTACGAACCCCTCCGGGATGGAGTGGACCGGTGGGACTGGGAGCAAAGCGAACGCGCATAAGATTAGCTAAAATTTAAAAGACAAACTTACAAGGTGTTCACCATGGGAGGCGGGTCTGTAGCGACTTTTGTGGCCACATGAGCCTACCGAAAATCCCAGAGCCCAACCATTCCGAGGTAGCCGCCGGGCCCTTGGCCTTTTTGATCCTTGGGATCCTTTCGCTGCTCTGGGGTTCTTCGTTCATTTTGATGAAGCGAATTCTGCCAGTCTTTCCTCCTTTAGAACTGGCCACAATGCGCATTGGGATGGCGGGTCTGGCCATGGTCCCGCTATGGCTCTGGCATATGAAGCGCGAGCATTGGCGTCTTCTGCCTTGGTTTGCAGTCGTCGGGTTGGTGGGGAACGGAATTCCCGCACTGCTTTTTGCTACCGCACAAACGGGTATTGACAGCGGAGCAGCTGGAGTGCTCAATGCCTTGACACCGATGTTCACCCTGGTTGTGGGCTGGGCCTTTTTCGGGAGAAGTACCCAAAAAGCCCAAATGCTGGGCCTGGTCTTGGGTCTTGTAGGTGCGGTTTTGCTGATTTTATCCCAGCATGGCATTCAAAGCGCATCGAATCCCAACCTTGCCTTGCTGCTGGTTTTAGCGACTTTCTTTTACGGTATTTCGGTGAACACCGTGGGACACCGGCTGAAAGGGATAACCCCTTGGCTCACAGCCTCACTCCCTTTGGTTATCGCCTCCATTCCCGCATGCTTGGCTTTGTGGTGGTGGGGTGATCCTGTAACTCCCATGCAGAAAGAGGGGGCCTGGAATGCCTTGTATATGCTATTTTTTCTTTCCCTTGTAAATTCCGCATTCAGCTTGGTGGCTTTCAATTACCTGATTCAGCTGGCAGGGCCGCTCTTTGCCTCCACTACCACCTATATGATGCCTGTAGTAGCCCTGCTTTGGGCCTATTGGGATGGTGAAACCCTCAATGCCTATCATCTAACCGGCTTAATTGCCATTGTTGGGGGCATTACTTTGATCAATAAGCGTACCTAGGGCTGACTCATTATCTGATTTCATCGCTAAATTCGTGTAAACAAAAATTAATCAAATACCCGATGAGCCAATCCATAAAATTGCATCGCCTTGATGTTTCAGCCCTCCTTATTTGTTTCATTTTGGCCTTGAGCCCGATGGCAATGGGCCAAGTGATCCTCTTTGTATCGCAACCATCGTCCATATCGGGTCCGTACACCTACGGCCCTGGTGATGCGGCCCAAGGTTGGGGCTACAGCTACGATACCATCCAGGCGCAGGCTCCTTTGGTACGTGGTTTTTCGTCCAATGCTGGCGGTGATTCCCTGGCTTGCGACACCACCCTGATTAACGCTTCGGCCGTTGCAGGCAAAATCTGCGTCCTGTACCGGGGATCATGCGAGTTTGGGGTCAAAGCATTGGCCGCTCAAAGGGCGGGGGCTATTGGATGCATCATCATCAATCACAGCGCTGGAGTCATTACCATGGGCTCCGGAGGAGCTGGAGCAAACGTCCGTATTCCCGTCATGATGGTTTCCAATTCGGATGGCGCGCTGATTCGTCAAAGCATGAACAACGGGGATTCTGTCGTGGTGTTCATGGGTGACAAAACCGGTTTCTTCTTGAACGATGTGGGTATCGGAAACGGCTCCGTTATTCGGCCAACCGAATTCAGCATACCTAGTAGCCAGGCCTTGAATGCTGGTGAATATATTTTCAAGCTTGGTGCAGCCGTCAAAAATTATGGCCAAAACGCACAGAGCAATGTTGGTCTCAATGTGAAAATTGATTTCACCAATCCTGCAGGATTAACCAACACGGTTTATAACCAAAACGCGTCAATCGTGGCATTGCCCAGCGATTCCACCGACACCCTCCGCACCGTGGACTTTGATCCTTCGGGTTACGGCACAGGTCGATATAACATTGCGTACACGATTTCCATGCCCTCCGGAACAACCGACCAATTTCCCGCGGATAATATTGTCAATCAAGGATTTGTGATTAATTCCAATATCATCTCCAAGGTTCGTTTGGATTCACTTCGCAACATGGTGTATTCGGGCGGTGTCCGACCATCTGCGGCCACTTCCGGTTCCTACGATTTCGGAATTTGGTATTATGCCAACAAAGGATCGCGCCTCAAGGTGGACTCCATTCGATTCTCTTTTGTGACCAATCCAGGCTCCAATCTCTTAAATGAATCCATCATTGGCAAGGTTAGTGAGTGGCAGGATTTGAATTCGGACGGCCTGATTGATGCCGGTGAAATTGTGGACCTTGGTGACGGAATCTACACCTACGGCGACACCTCAGGCAGTAATTCACAGCGTTCGGTCCTCATTACCGATATTATCAACAACACCCCGGGTGTTGTGTTGCGTGACTCCACGGTTTATCTATTCTCAGCGTACTATTCAGGAGCCCAAACGACCGTCTTTACCAACGTAGATCCGAATATGGACTATACCCTGACAAGCGATATTTACCAACAGTATATCAGCCCGGTCTACAGCGGTACATGGAACCCCAATGGTTTTGGCGCGAACAGTGTTGCAGCGGTATCAGCGGTGACCAGCAGCCCTTCCTCCTCAGTACGTTCTCATGAACAAAATACCTTGGATTTACGCGCTTTCCCCAATCCGGTTTCAGACCGTCTGAATGTTATGGTGAGGGCGGCCTATCGTGTAAGTGCAGTGCGTTACACCGTTGTGGATCTCTCCGGCCGTTTGATTTCGGAAGGCCAAGAAGTCTTGGATGGAGTCGCTCCTCTGCAAATTGGGGTGGCCGGCTTGGAGCCTGGTATGTATCACCTGCAGGTAAACGACGGTCGCTTCAAACGTACCCTACGCTTCATCAAGCATTAAACCTGGACCGAGGCATACTGCGATCTGATCCGTTCCAACAGAACCCAGATCTCTTCGGGCTCCATGGATTGAACCAGGCGACTGCGGATCTCCTTGATGTTTTCGAAACCTTTGAAATAAGGGGCATAATGCCGTCTCATTTCCAAAAGGCCTAGTTTCGGGCCCTTCCACTGAAGTGAGCGCTCCAAGTGCTCGCTGCAAGCAGCCAAGCGTTCTTCGACAGTAGGCGGTGCGTGGACAGCGCCGCTTCGTAGGTACGCTTTGATTTCTCGAAAAATCCACGGGTATCCTATGGCTGCCCTACCGATCATAATTCCATCCACTCCGTAGCGCTCACGGTATTCCGCGGCCTTCATTGGGCTGTCGATATCCCCGTTCCCAAAAACAGGAATGTGCATGCGCGGGTTACTCTTGACCTCACCGATCAGGGTCCAATCCGCAGCGCCCTTGTACATCTGGACCCTGGTGCGGCCGTGCACTGCGATGGCTGCAACACCCACATCCTGGAGGGCTTCGGCAAGATAAACGATATGTTTGGACTTATCGTCCCACCCCAGCCGGGTTTTGACCGTCAAGGGCATGGGGCTTCGCTTGACAAGCTCAGCGGTGATTTGGATGAGCTTGGGCAGATTCCGTAACATTCCAGAGCCCGCGTCCTTGCAAACTACATTTTTGACAGGGCAGCCAAAGTTTAGGTCAATAATATCGGGGGACACCTCCGCTACCTTGTCTACTGCGCCCAACATGGGCTCTAATTCTCCCCCAAAAATCTGTATCCCCATGGGCCGCTCGTGATCGTAGATATCCAACTTCTGCCGGCTCTTGACGGCATCGCGGACCAAGCCCTCCGAGGAAATGAATTCAGTATACATTAAGTCCGCCCCGCCTTGCTTGCAGACCGCGCGGAATGGTGGATCGCTTACATCCTCCATGGGGGCTAGCAACAATGGAAAGGCCCCTAAATCCAAGGAGCCTATGCGAACATCGGTCTTGATTAAAGAGGTATGAGGGGTCTCCATATCGATGCAAAGGTAAGAGCCCCGAATAAGCCTCTTGATTCTACTTTTGGGTAAAGATGGTAAAGCCTCTGTTGACCCTGCTTTTTGTATGTCTTCTGACCGGTTTGGTCTTTAGCTGTTTGGCCATGGCCTTGCTACCACCCTTGTTTGATCTAAACATGGATGAATTGATGGAAATAATAGGTCAGAAGCAGCATGCAACTGCATCGAGCCGAACGGCTTTGGCCTTATTCCTTATTCAAGGTCTGTCCACTTTGGGCTTTTTTGTATTGCCCGGTTGTTGGTTTTTCCAAAACCATCGTGAACAGTTACAAGCTCGTTTCAGATTTGCCTTAAGGCCGGGTTTGGGTGCTGTTTTGCTTACCGTTTTGTGCCTGCCCATGGTTTATAACCTCTTTCACCTCAATCAAGGTTTACCCTATTCCCCTCTCGCAAAGGCTTTCCCTGCGATCAAGGAACTTGCACAAGGCTGGCAAGAAACAGAACAAAGCTCACAACGCCTGTTGACCCTGTTATTGAACCCTAACGGTGGCCTTTATTGGATACTCGGTATAGTGGTGGTGACGTTGTTGCCGGCCTTTGGTGAAGAGATCGTTTTCAGAGGCTCGCTGCAACCACTTTTGCAACAACAGTTTGGAAATACACATGCTGGGGTTTGGGTTTCTGCCCTCTTATTCTCAGCCATTCACGGGCAATGGCTTGGCTTTGTGCCGCGTTGTTTGCTGGGAGCGCTCTTTGGTTACCTGGTGTTATGGTCAGGATCTTTGTGGCCAGCGATACTGGCTCATTTCTGCAACAATTTGTTATCCTTCTTGGCCTACAAGTTGAATTGGTTGGGGATGCGCAACAGCCAGGTTTTGCCCGAAGCCACCTTTCGTTGGGAGGATAACCCTTTTCCTTGGCTTATCGCCCTGTTATTCATGGTCTTAGCGACTGCTGGCCTCGTTTATTACCGCAAAGCCTTCTCCCTGAGCAACAAGATTCGTGCATGATATCGGCTATTACTGCTCGATCCAAAGCCAGAACCTGGAGCGCCGTGGGCATCGGTGCTGCCATTCTGGGGATATGGTGGGCGGGGCCTTGGGCCATGCATTGTTTTCTGTGCCTGGTTGCAGGTGGAGCATGTTGGGAAATTTATTTGCGACTGCGCTGGCCCGTCAGCCAAGGTGCTTGGCGAAGCGGGGCGGGAATCGCGGGTTTAACGGGATTTGGAATTGTAGGATTGGCATCCATCCCATGGGGTTGGATATGGATTAGCTTGGCCTTCGTGCCGGGCTGGTGGTACCTGCAATCGCAGCTCATGCATCAAGGCCCTCGCAGAATTTGGCGTGAACTCGTCTTGGGGCTCGCGGTGCTTGTTTATGCCGTTCTCCCTCTAGTCATGTTCCGGGACCTGGTGACGAAAGAGACGAGTTCGCTGGGAGGGATGGCCGGACCCGATGTCTTTATGGCAAGTTTCGGGCTCTTGTGGCTGTTGGACAGTGGAGCACTAATGGTTGGCAAACGCTGGGGGCGGCGTCCCCTGCATCCCAGAATCTCTCCCTCCAAGACCTTGGAGGGCAGTCTGGGGGGTTGGGCTTTGTGCATTCTTACGGGATGGATTTTGTATCCCATGGTCTTTGGGATCAACCCTTCCAAGGGCTGGGGCTGGTTCGCCTTGTTGGCAGGCCCCGCAGGAATTGCGGGTGATCTCATGCAATCTGCACTGAAACGCAAGGCTGGGGTCAAAGACAGCGGCTCGTGGATCCCCGGCCATGGGGGTTGGTTGGATCGTTTTGACTCTCTATTGGCCCTTGCAGCCCTCCTAGGCATATGGATTGGATCGGGGCTATGATTCTCCTAAATTGACCTCCATTCGGGTTTTCGGTTCTTATTTTTAGCCTTCTCATCGAAACCTTGTTCCTTAATCTTTAAATTTCTTTATGAACCCGGAATCCACCCTCATCCCTGCTCACGAGAATCCATTCGAGTCCATGATGTCCCGCTTCGATGTGGCTGCCAAAATTCTCAATTTGGACCAAGGCCTGTACAATGTTCTCAAATCACCTGCCAAACAGGTTATTGTCAACCTCCCAGTTTCAATGGATGATGGCAGCATTCAAATTTTTGAGGGTATCCGGGTGGTACACAATATCAACCTAGGTCCAGCCAAAGGCGGGATTCGGTACTCCTTGGATGTCAATTTGGATGAGGTTAAAGCCCTGGCTGCATGGATGACATGGAAATGTGCGGTTTCGAATATTCCTTTTGGTGGAGGTAAAGGGGGCGTGAAATGCGACCCTCGTTCCATGTCTACCGGAGAGTTGGAGCGCCTTACAAGGGCCTATACCCGGGCCATGATCGATGTCTTTGGCCCCGAAAAGGATATACCAGCCCCGGATATGGGTACTGGGCCTCGTGAAATGGCCTGGATTATGGACCAATATTCTCGTTTGGTCGGCTATTCCTCACCATCAGTAGTAACAGGCAAGCCATTGGTTATGGGAGGCTCCAAAGGACGTGTCGAAGCCACAGGCCGTGGCGTGATGGTTGCGGCCCGTTCTGCCATGCTCAAAATGGGACTGAACCCGTTCAAATCCACTTGCGCCGTTCAAGGCTTCGGCAATGTGGGATCTATTTCGGCCAAATTGATGGAACAACAGGGCCTCAAAGTCCTTGCCATATCGGATATCTCGGGAGGATACTACAACGCCGACGGCATCAACATTAAAGAGGCCCTTGCCTACAGTGCCGCTCACGGGAATCAGCTTACCGGATTCACAGGCGCCGAGCCAATAACCAACGAAGCCTTGTTGGAACTTCCGGTGGATGTCTTGATTCCTGCGGCCATGGAAGACCAAATCACCGCGCACAACGCGACCAATATTCAAGCGAAATTGATTGTCGAAGGTGCCAACGGACCCATTGCCGCTAGCGCAGACCGAACCCTGAACGACAAAGGGGTCATGGTGGTACCGGATATACTTGCCAATGCTGGCGGTGTGACCGTTTCGTATTTTGAGTGGGTGCAGAACAGAATGGGTTATTTCTGGACCGAGGAGCGTGTCAATCGCCGAGCAGACCGTAACATGAAAGAAGCCTTTGAACAAGTGTACCAAACCAGTCTGCATCACGGCTGCTCCATGCGCATCGCTGCTTACGTGGTGGCCATCGACAAAGTGGCTCAGGTAACTCAGCTCAGAGGGGGCATTTGATTTACACAACAAGATGTTTCACCGCGAGGGTTATACCATTATCGCCTGGACCCTGGCGGGTTCTGGTCTTGCGGCATGGGCTGTTCATCGATGGATGGGATCAGCCTCATGGGGTGCATGGCTAATCTACGGATTTTTGCTTGGGATAGTGGTGTTGGTTCTGCAGTTTTTTCGGAATCCCTCTCGGCAAACGCAGCTTCAAGAAGACGGAGTGATTGCACCTGCAGATGGTAAAATCGTCATCATCGAAAAAGTCTTTGAGCCGGAATATTTCCAAGGAGAACGCTTACAGATTTCTATTTTCATGTCGCCATTCAACGTGCATGTTAACCGTCATCCGGTGAGCGGGGTCGTTGCTTATTTCAAATACCATCCCGGAGATTATTTGGTGGCATGGCACCCCAAATCTTCAACCCTGAACGAGAGGACTACGGTGGTGGTGCGCAATAATCAAGGTCATGAGGTTTTGTTTCGGCAAATTGCAGGGGCCTTAGCCCGAAGAATCCGATGGTACATCGTCAATGGCGATTCCGCCCGTCAAGGAGATGAGTTTGGCTTTATCAAATTCGGTAGCCGGGTGGACCTTTACCTTCCCCTGAATGCAGTACCCCATGTTCAAATTGGGCAAAAGGTACGAGGTGGCGAGACGTGCATCGCCAAACTCATGAATGAATAACAACAAATCGCTCCTTAGGGTCATCTTCCTGACGACCCTAATTGATATGTTGGGTATAGGGTTAATTATCCCTGTGGTTACCCCTCTACTTCTTGATCCAACCTTGACCTTCATGGGCTCAGAGGCCACCTTTGCGGACCGATCCATGATGATTGGTTTTCTGTTGGCTTCCTTTAGTCTTGCTCAGTTTGTGGGTTCTGGTCTGTTGGGTTCGCTTTCGGACCGTTATGGTCGCAAACCCATCCTTCGATACACGGTGGCTGGGACCTTATTATCGTATTTGGTTTTTGGCACTGGTATTGTTCAGACATCATTACCCTTGCTTTTCGTGGGGAGGCTTTTGCTGGGCTTTTGTTCGGGCAACTTGGCGGTTACTTTCTCTGCAATTGCCGATCTAAGCAGCGCTGAGCACAAAAGTCGGAATTTTGGAATGGTCGGGGCTGCCTTTGGTATTGGTTTTGTGTTAGGCCCCTTTCTGGGCGGGTTCTTATCGGATTCATCCTGGCACCCCGCATTGGGATATGATACGCCATTTTGGGTGGCCGCCCTGCTGAGCGTGGTTAACCTATGGGTGCTGCAACGGTTTTTCACCGAAACCCTGGTATCCCCCCGGATGAGCCCCTTGCATCTGGCAAGCGGTTTACAGCAAATCGCCAAGGCTTTCAGCAGACCAGAGCTCAAAGGCCTTTTTGTGGTGTCGTTCTTCATGGTCTTTGGATTCAACTTTTTTACGCAGTTTATTCAGGTTTATTTGATCAAGCGGTTTGACTTTGGCCAGGGCGATATTGGAGCCTTGTTCGGCTATCTCGGATTGTGGATTGCCTTGACCCAAGGTTTGCTGCTCAGGCCGGTTTCAGCCAGGGTATCCCCTGCGCCTATTCTCAAGGTGAGCCTTTTGTTAATGGGCTTGGCGGTGGTGGGGATTTTGGTTCCTGACCGATCGGTTTTGCTGTATGCAATCCTGCCTTTGGTGAGCATTGGACAAGGATTTAGTTCCCCCAATTTGTTGTCCTTGATTTCCAATAAAGCCGATTCTTCGATGCAAGGGGAAATTTTGGGCATCAATCAATCGGTGAATTCTTTTGCACAGTTGCTTCCACCGCTGATCGGCGGCTTCATTGTGGCCCTTGATATTCGTGCTCCGTTACTGGTGTCAGGGTCTTTTATCGTCCTTGCATGGTTAACTTTCGTGAGTAATCGATCCTACAGGTCATGAACCCTCATTATGCGGTCCCCTTTGGTTCCCCCTCTTGGATAGGACTCAACCTTGGGATGATGATCATCGTGTCCGGAATCCTGTGGATCAGTCGTCGCTGGGATAAGAATATAGCGCATCGCTTCGGTAAGGGTATGGCCGCCCTGCTCATCGTCAATATGCTTCTCAGACAGATTGTCCTTCTTGTGAGCGGGGAATGGTCAGCAGCCTACAGCCTGCCTTTGCAAATGTGCTCCTTCTCGGTCATATGGGCCGCCTTTACCCTGTGGAAAGGCCATCAATTGACCTATGAACTTTTGTTGTTTTGGGGAGCCGGGGCCTTGCACTCTTTCTTGACCCCGGAATTGGACGATGGCAATACCCTGTACAACCATGTGGAATATACGGTAAGCCACGCCGGCATTTTGGCCTCCGGTCTTTACGCCACCTTGCGTCTGGGCATGATTCCAAGGCCTTGGAGTTGGTTGCGAGTTCTGGGGATTACACAGCTCGTCCTTCCAGTCATGGGCTTGGTCAACTTCGGACTGGGATCCAATTACATGTACATTACAAGCAGGCCTCTTATCGACAATCCTTTCCTGATCGGAGAATGGCCTTGGTACATTATTGGACTTGAATTTGCGGCACTATTGCATTTTGTGTTATTCTACGGGATTCACCGCATGCTGGGGCGGCGTTATTCGCCCGTCGGCTCACCCTCCGGCTCAGTTTCCTGACGCTTTTTGCGTTTGAACCTGTCCCAGAAACTTCTCTTTTGAGCGGGAGCATCGCTACTTTCTTCCACCGCGGAATTCAGCGAATCAGGATTCTCCTCTGGAGTTATTTCTTGCGTCTTTTTTGTTTTCCCTTTCCCTTTGGAATTGCTGCTTTTCTTGGCAGCTCCCTTCTTGGTTGAACTCTTTTTGACAGCTTTCTTTATTGGGGTCTTTTTGACGGCTTTGACCTTCTTGGGCTTGGGAGGAACGATGCGACGCAATTCTGAGCCTTTCTCATCGGCCTTTGGCCCGCTAATTTGTTCATTTTCCCAACCAAATACCTTTTGAATTCTGGAAACCCTGGTAGGATACACATCGATATGGTTGGTCACATATTTATTGCGCCCCCGTAACAAATGACAATCAGTGGCTACCGTAGAGCCACTGAACCTGGTTTCGCCTTTGCGCACCCAATACACCACGCAATAAGGATGGTCTTCAAGGTTCTCCGGGGTAAATTGTTCGAAGGGCCTAAGATTCTTGTATTCACCCGCCAATTCAGAGAAATTCTCCAAAGTATAAACCTTGGACTCAAAACGCCCCGCGGTATAATCCATGAACTTGTAAATGCGTTGAGAGGTCACCTGGCCTGGAGGAGATTGGAATTCCTCGTAAATCCAAACAGCGTCGGTAAAATAATTATCCCATATTTTCACCACATGGCTTTCGACTGGTTGTGCACCAGAATCCACTCTGCATTGCTTGGTGTTATCAAAATCCCCAACGAACCACTGGGTGAGTAATAACAAATCCTTGGAATAGCGAGGCTTGGCGGCCTTGTCCACAACAAGCGTACTTTCTAGCCCCGCGATGCACGTTTGGTTTGCCGTTGCGGGCTGGCTGGCGAACCAGACCGTAAGTATCCAAGGCATAAAAATGTAACGCACGAACGACCATGAAAATCGAGTAGAGGCTGGGCTTGAACCTTCTTTGGAGAAGGTTCTATCCTTGTAGTTGGATATCTTCATGCCTTAAAGTTAGCAGGTTCAGTAAAAAAGTAAATTTAACGTGTAGATGCTTTGTATAATTTTGTGAACAAAACGACCTCAAAATACAAAGCCTGAAGCCTCCTTGCGCTTAGAGAAATGACTTTTGAGGCAAGATATTTCCCTGTCAAATTCAGAACAAGCCCCTTGAAGAGCATTCTAGACCTTCTTGAACTTTGTGTAAAAATCCACGCACTTTGTGAATAATTGCGGCCAAAAATTCTCAATTTTTGGGAAGTCAAAAAACCAGACTCCTTGGTCCGGTTTTGTTGGCTTTAACGACCTAACTTCAACCCTATGACCGAACCCATTCTCCTTGAGAATAAAGACCGCTTTGTCCTTTTTCCTATTCAGCACAGCGACATTTGGGCTGAATACAAAAAATCCGAGGCCAGCTTTTGGACCGCCGAAGAAATCGACCTAGCCCAAGACTTAAGTGATTGGGAGCATAAACTCAATGCTGATGAGAAGCATTTCATCAAGCATGTCCTTGCCTTCTTCGCGGCCAGTGACGGAATCGTCAACGAGAATTTGGCCGTTAACTTCCTCAACGAAGTCCAGTACCCCGAAGCCAGGTGCTTCTACGGGTACCAGATTATGATCGAGAACATCCACTCCGAGACCTATTCCCTGCTAATTGACACCTATATCAAGGACGCTGCGGAGAAGAATTACCTCTTTCATGCCATCGACCACATGGACTGTGTCCGCAAGAAAGCGGATTGGGCCTTGCGTTGGATCAGCCAAGGCAGTTTCGCTGAGCGCCTCATTGCCTTTGCCGCTGTAGAAGGAATTTTCTTCTCGGGGTCCTTTTGCAGTATTTTTTGGCTCAAAAAGCGTGGACTCATGCCAGGACTAAGCTTTTCGAACGAGCTCATTAGTCGGGACGAAGGTTTGCACCGGGACTTTGCGGCATTGCTTTACACCAAACACCTTGAGACACGTCTTGATCCCACCCATGTTCATCAAATAATAGCCGACGCAGTCTCCATCGAGAAAGAATTCGTTACGGATGCCCTGCCTGTGCGGCTCATTGGAATGAATGCGGACCTCATGTGTCAATATATTGAATACGTGGCTGACCACCTCCTGGGGGCTTTGGAATTGCCAAAGCTCTATAACGTAACGAATCCCTTTGATTTCATGGAGCTAATTTCTATTGAAGGCAAAACTAACTTTTTCGAAAAACGAGTGGGTGAATACCAAAAAGCCGGTGTCTCCGGTGATCGTGGTCAAAGCGGCTTCACGATGGATGCTGATTTCTAAAGGCAACGGATACATCTCTCCCCAATCGAAAAATCGCTCTCTTCCTTATTGGCATCGCACACCCACCTCACCCACAAATCATCAGCCCATGCAAGTCATCAAACGCGACGGTCGCAGCGAAGAAGTCAAATTTGACAAAATCACGACCCGTATTGAACGACTTTGCTACGCATTGGATACTCGGCACGTTCAGCCTGTCGAGGTAGCCAAGAAGGTCATCAACGGTTTGTATGACGGGGTTAGCACGGTGCAATTGGACGATTTAGCTGCAGAAACTGCGGCGGCCTTGACCGCTGCCCATCCGGATTACGCTGTTTTGGCCGCAAGAATTGCCATCTCGAATTTGCACAAGGAAACCAAGAAGTCTTTCTGCGAAACGATGCGGGACCTTTACCTCTATATCGATCCTGTGACTGGAGCTCCTGCCGCCTTGATTGCGGACGATGTCATGGCCGTCATCGATACTCATGCCGAGGCCTTGGATTCTGCCATCATCTATTCACGTGATTTTGATTACGATTATTTTGGTTTCAAGACCTTGGAGCGTTCTTATCTCCTCAAAATCGATGGCAGAGTCGTGGAGAGACCCCAGCATATGCTCATGAGGGTTGCCGTGGGAATCCACAAGGAAAATATCGCCTCTGTTCTTGAAACCTACGAATTGCTCAGCGAACGTTGGTTCACCCATGCGACACCTACCCTTTTCAACGCTGGAACCCCTAAGCCTCAGCTTTCTAGCTGCTTCCTCCTCACCCTGCAGGAGGATTCCATTGACGGTATCTACAACACCCTCAAGCAAACCGCCAAAATCTCCCAGAGTGCAGGCGGCATCGGTTTAAGCATTCACAACCTGCGGGCGACCGGTTCCTATATCAAAGGAACCAACGGAACCTCCAACGGG
Source organism: Bacteroidota bacterium (assembly GCA_005799025.1). Classification (GTDB taxonomy): domain Bacteria; phylum Bacteroidota; class Bacteroidia; order UBA7662; family UBA7662; genus SYHX01. Next base: position 18,148 of record SYHX01000048.1, read on the forward strand.
ATTGTACCTATGCTTAGGGTCTTCAACGATACTGCCCGCTATGTGGACCAAGGGGGGGGGAAACGCAAAGGGTCTTTTGCGATATACCTCGAGCCCTGGCATGCGGACATTTTCGATTTCCTTGAACTCAAGAAAAACCACGGTAAAGAAGAATTGAGGGCAAGGGATTTATTCTATGCCCTGTGGATTCCGGACTTGTTCATGAAACGTGTGGAAGAAAATGCCGAGTGGTCCTTGTTTTGCCCCAACGAGGCCCCCGGATTGCACGATACTTGGGGTGAAGAATTTGAGAAACTCTATCTCCGTTACGAGCAAGAGGAAAGAGCCCGCAAAACCATCAAAGCCCAGGACCTCTGGTTCGCCATCTTGGAATCCCAGATTGAAACCGGTACACCCTACATGCTCTACAAAGACGCATGCAACCGCAAAAGCAACCAACAAAATTTGGGAACCATTCGGTCCAGTAACCTCTGCACCGAAATTGTGGAATACACCTCCCCCGGTGAGATCGCTGTATGCAACTTAGCATCCATAGCCCTTCCCAGGTTTGTCAAAGCAGACTTGAGTTTCGATCATCAAAAGCTTTTCGAAATTACCAAGACCATCACCCGAAACCTCAACCGAATCATAGACGTGAACTATTACCCGGTTCCCGAGGCCCAAAAGTCCAACTTTCGGCATAGGCCTATCGGGATCGGAATTCAGGGTCTAGCCGATGCCTTTATTTTGATGCGCTACCCCTTTGATTCACCACAGGCTGCTCAACTCAACAAAGAAATTTTTGAGACCATTTATTTCGGGGCAATGACAGCCTCCATGGAATTGGCGATTGAACATGGTCCTTACGAGACCTACCAGGGTTCACCAGTTTCCAAAGGAATCTTCCAATTCGACATGTGGAATGTCCAACCCGGTCCACGTTGGAACTGGACCGAACTCAAAGCCAAAGTCGCCCAAAACGGGGTGCGAAACAGCCTTTTGCTTGCTCCTATGCCGACCGCATCCACTAGTCAAATCCTTGGGAACAACGAGTGTTTTGAACCCTATACCTCCAACCTCTACAGCCGCCGTGTACTTAGCGGCGAATTTGTGGTCGTCAATAAGCATTTGTTACGCGACCTCATCGATTCAGGGATTTGGTCCTTGGACCTCAAAAACAAAATCATCGCCCAAAACGGATCCATTCTAAATATCCCTGAAATCTCGGATACATTGAAGTCCCTCTACAAAACCGCCTGGGAAATTAGTCAGAAGGCTATCATCGACATGGCCGCCGACCGTGGTGCCTACATATGCCAAAGCCAGTCGATGAACATTTTCATGCCCAATGCCAATTTTGCCAAGTTAACCTCCATGCATTTCTACTCTTGGAAGGTAGGGCTCAAAACCGGAATGTATTACTTGCGGACCAAAGCTGCGGTGAATGCAGTGAAATTTACTTTGGATCAAAATACAGCCAACCAAGGTATCGCATCCTCACCTAAGGTTTCTTTTACCATGCAATCTCCCATTGTGCCCGAATCCGCTGCAATCACTCAAGGAATCCTCAGCAAAGAAGAAGCCCTCGCCCAAGTCGCCTGCTCTTTGGACAACCCGGACACCTGCGAAGCTTGCGGTTCGTGAGTCACGCCCTTGATCGAAGCTTTCTCTCCAACAAAGAGATTCGAGCGATTTGTGGTTAAGATTGAATTATTTAGAAGACTTCTTGTAGAACGGTCTTTTTCCGCCTTTTCCTCCGCCCGGCCCCCTGCCTTGACGATGAAGAGGCGGTCCTGACCAACCGCACAAGGGTCTTTCAGTCCAAGGAAGCACGCGACCCACAAGCTCTTCAATTCGCTTCCATCGGCGAAGATCCATGGGGTTGACCATGGTTATGGAACGCCCGTTGCGCTCTGCCCTCCCGGTACGACCGATACGATGAACATAATCTTCGGGGTCCGGTGGCACATCGTAATTGATGACCAAATCAATATTGTCCACGTCGATTCCCCTGGAAAGCACGTCGGTGCCCACCAGAACGGGAAGCCTCCCCGCCTTGAATCCCCGCATTAACTCCTCCCTCGCCTGCTGCTCCAGATCGGAATGGAAAGCCTCGTTAACCACCCCTGATTTACGCAGCGTTTGATGCAGCTGCTTGACCTTGTCTTTGGATGAACAGAAAATGAGAGCCGAACGAAATGGGAACTCTTCAAGCAGAGCCAACAAAACCTCCAGCTTTCTCTCGTCCATCACCTGAAAAACCATTTGTTCAATCTTATCCGCAGGTCGAGAAACCGCTATACTAACCTGTGCAGGATCCTTCAGTATCGAATTCGCTAATTGACGAATACGGTCCGGCATCGTTGCCGAGAACATCAACGTTTGCCTTTCTTTGGGCAGACGTGCAACAATTCTCATGATATCCTCCAGAAATCCCATATCTAGCATACGATCCGCTTCATCCAAGATGAGGTAACGTAGGCGATTAAATTGAAAATTCCCAGTAGCCATAAATGACCACAAACGCCCTGGAGTAGCGACAACCAAATCCGCTCCTTGACGCAACGCTTTGTGCTGCTGATCCCATAACGCTCCATCACCCCCTCCGTAAATTGGAATGGATGAAATCGGACTGTAATACGATAAACCCTCAATTTGCTGGTCGATCTGCAAGGCCAATTCCCTGGTCGGGGTCAGAATAAGAGCACTCAAATGCCTATCGTCCAAATCAATCAAATGATCAATCAGCGGCAATACAAAGGCGGCCGTCTTCCCTGTGCCGGTCTGAGCGCATGCGATAAGGTCGCGACCGTCCAGGATCAAGGGGATAGCCTGTTCCTGCACAGGACTGGGCTTTCGAAAACCCATAGCCGCCAAGCCATCCAACACATCAGGATGCAGACCAAAGCTGTCAAAACCAATTTCTTCGTTCATCACGGGGCCGAAGGTACGGACCTAGTGCAACGAATACCTTCCATATCATTGTGAAAACATCCAATGGCATAGGCTTTGACTCCTGCTTGCTCAAGGACCATCTCCACCTGGAATGCAGCGGACGGATGAACCGCGATCAACAAGCCTCCATTGGTTTGAGGATCGCAAAGCCAAGCGAAATCAGGTCCTTCCATGCCGAAAACTCGGGATTCCACGTGATTCCAGTTGCGATAACATTGATCTGGCAAGATATTTTGTTCCAAATAATGCTCCAAACCCACCAAAAGAGGGACATGATCGGTCCATAGGTCCAAACCAGAGGCCTGTTCCAGCATTTCTAGCCCATGGCCCAACAAGCCAAAACCGGTGAGGTCTGTCATTGCATGAACCTCTTCCAAACAAGCCAGAGTTGCGCCCGTTCGATTGACCACCGACAATTGTTCCAACAACCCATAATAATCCGGGGTCTCCAAAACACCCTTACGCATCGCAGCAGCCATAATCCCTGAACCTAAAGGTTTGGTTAGATACAAAAGATCGCCAGGTCTTGCTCCTCGATTGGTTTTGAGATGTTCCTCGGCCACCAGGCCTTGCACCGATAGGCCAAAAAAAGGCTCCTCGGAGACGATGCTATGGCCTCCCGCTAGAGGTACCCGTTCCTCAGTGCAGAGGTCTTGAGCGCCTCGCATCACCTCTGCGGCAGAATCCAAACCTAATTCTTGGACAGGCCATGCCAACAAACCCAGCGCCAAACATGGTCTTCCCCCCATAGCGTAAATGTCACTTAACGCATTCGCAGCCGCAACCCTACCGAAATCATAAGGATTGTCAACGATGGGGCTGAAAAAATCTGCAGTTGATAACAATAATTGATTGGTGCCTGGGATTCGAAGGGCTGCAGCGTCGTCAGCATGCTCAAATCCCACCCTTAATTCTGCATATTCAGGGCGTTCAAGACCTGCCAACAAGGCCTTGAGTTGTGCCGGAGGCATTTTGCAACCGCAACCCGATGCTTTGGCCCACTGGGTCAGACGGGCCTTATCCTTAGGCACTTGGGTCATGGAATTTGATTTTCGGAGTAAGGGTTTGAAACGATCGGAAACAACCTTACCGATGTTTTACGGAGTAAATTGACGAGGCGATCACCTTCAGCATCAGTCTGCAAACTTGTCACACATTGCGGGCAAGGTCGTAGCGTAAATGCATGCTGATAAGTCCGGTCGTAGTATAACAAGGCCAGCTCTGCAGCAGATTTCAAATCCTCTTGGTCGAGAAAAGCCAAAGCTTGTTGACAATACTGCGGGCCCATTTTTCGCTCAATTTTGAGAAAAGCTGAACGTAAGTCATCTTTATCCTCAAGCCCATAGGAATTTAACAAATTTTGCATTCGGAATTTCATACTTCGTTGAAGGCGAAAATACGGGGCTTTATGCATTGAATCGTAAAGCGGTAACGGAATATGAACCTTGCCAATTTGCCGGCTTTCGCTTTCGACCCAAACCGGCCGCAAAAGATCCATTCCACCCAAAGTTTCCGCCAAAAGATTCATAAAATGTTCCTGGCTAGGCTGTGGCTCTTGTCCGAGTTCGCCAAAGGCTGAACCCAAATGCGATGCCAACCCTTCCAAGTCCAAGACCTGATCTCCAGCCTCCTTGAGATCCTTCAACACCGCGGTTTTGCCGGATCCCGTGCTTCCACCAATTACCCTCCAGTGCCAGGGCAGCTCCCACAGGTTTTCCATCCGTTGACGCCAGGCCTTATACCCTCCTGGGTATCGAAAGACGGGGTAGCCGGCTTGCTTGATGAGCAATTCCATACCCAACGAACGTTGGCCCCCACGCCAGCAGTAAACCTTCCAAGAACGAGCGTTTTTAACTGCTATCTCCTCCTTGGATAGCGGTTCTATACCCACCTTGACCGACAGGGCATGAATGGCTTTCAGCAGTTCAGGGACCTTGGGGCCGATGTAAAGCCAAGCAAGGTCCACCGCCTCTCGGGAGCCCTTTTCTTTGAAACATAGACCAACCTGATGCCTTTCCATGTCCGTAAAAAGGGGTAAGGACTGAGCTCCGGGAATATGACCTTGGGCAAATTCGGAAGGCGAACGGACGTCCAGCCAAGCACCATCAGGCGCGGTTTCCTCAACGCTGCTCCACATAATGTTCAAATTTAAGCTCAATAAAAATTTAATCTTGAAAACTTTTTTAGTTTCTAAAGTTTCTATACATTCGCGCCTCCAATGTCTTTAGCCCCTACTCATATCAGTACCATTCGGGAATTGTTTTTCCGTTACGGACTCAAAAGCATGACCATGGATGAACTAGCCCGGCAATTGGGTTGTTCCAAGAAAACCATTTACGAGCATTATTCGGACAAAAAAGTCCTTGTCCACGCCGCACTTGGAGGCTTTTTGAATGAACATCGGGGCGAAATGGCGGCCTTGGATCAAAATTCCGACAATGCCATCGCGAAACTTATCCGCATGGCCGCCATTGGTTTTCAGAAAATGCGAAACCTAACCCCTACGTTATTGTTCGACCTCCAGAAATCATACCCCGAATTGTGGATGGAACTGGAACGCTATCGCAAAGAAGAAATTGTCGGAATTTTCAAACGCCTTATCGAAAGAGGTCAGCAGGAAGGACTGTTTCGCCAAGAAATTGACCCATCAGTCGTCAGCATCATGCACCTTCAGCACACCAATTTGCTCTTGGACCCGGTAGTCTTTAGTCACCTCAACCATCCGATTGCGAACATTTTTCATAATATCATGGAGGTTTTCGTTGGTGGCATTACCACGCCCTCTGGCCTGGAAGTATGGAACACCACCAAAGCCCAAATGAACCTGCACCCCTAAACTTTTTCATAACGACATCCTACCTTATGCAAGACTACTCTAGGTTCAATTTCAGAACCATAGCGATCATCATCATCTTGGAGATTTTGGGTATTGGATTCCTCGATTGGGAAACCAAGGCACAACCCCCGAGCTTCAAGCCATTTTCACTTTCATCAGCCATTCAGTATGGCATAGATCATCACACCTCCTCACTGAATGCAGCGGATGACATCCAAGCATCCAAAGCCCGCATTCGAGAAATTACTTCCATTGGATTACCCCAAATTCGTAGCTCATACGGTATCACAGACAATTTCATCATTCAGAAGGTGATCATTCCTGACGGGCGATTATTCAATCCCAATGCTCCTCCAGGGCCGGTAGCCCTTGAATTTCAGCCTCAATACGGAGGAAATGCCAACCTTACCCTAAGTCAGTTGCTATTTGACGGCTCCTATTTGGTAGGCCTGAAGGCTGTGCAGACATTCTCGCAAATCGCTACCAAAAGCCGGGAAATGACCAATGCCCAAATATCCGAAAACATCCAAAAGGCCTATTATGGCGTACTTGTTGGTCAACACCGGGTGGATCTCCTTGAGGCGAGCCTAGCGCGTTTGGACTCCACATTGCTGGAAATAAAAATTATGTTCGAAAATGGCATCATCGAGCGATTGGATGTTCAACGTGTTGAATTACAGCGAAATCAATTGCTTACCGAAACTTCAAAAATTAGTCAACTCCGAATCCTTTCGCTCCAATTACTCAAATTTCAAATGGGCTATCCCATGAATGACACTCTAGTGTTAAGTGAACAGTTAGTAGATATTCCCCTCATCACCAACGAGGCCATCCCTCCTGCATACCGCGATCTGGAATCCTTCAAGGCTAGACCCGAGGCTTCCCTCTTGGAGTTGCAAATTAGGGGCAACGATTTAGAAATCAAAAATTTACAGGCTGGTTACCTGCCTTCCGTAGGATTGCAAGTTCAACGAGGAGCCTTGGCCGGGGCGAGCCAATTCAACCAAGTCCTCAATCCTAGCGGCAATTGGTTCGCCTACGGGTCCATTGGTTTAGGGATGAACTGGAGCCTCTTTGATTCTTTTAACAAAAGATACAAAATTCAACAAAAGCGTATCGAAAAAATCAAGAACGAAAGGCTTCTGTTCCAATTTCTTCAAAGCTCGAGGCTGCAGCAAGATCAGGCTTTGATTGGCATTCAAAACGCGGTCGCCTCCCTCAAACAGCAAATAAGAAACCAGGACTTGAGCCGTGATATTCTTCAAACGACTCGTGTAAAATACCGTGAAGGGGTAGGGTCCAATCTCGAAGTCATTCAGGCCGAAGTCGGTTACCGCGAAGCCCAATCTGCCTATTTCAATAGCCTTTATGATTATTATATCTCCAAGGTAGATTATCTCAAAGCCAGCGGCAAATTAACCGGAAACAACGAATAAATTTTTATCCTCATCCCCTATGAAATTTCTCCATTTTGACTCCATCCAACATGCCCTCCTGGGATTATTCCTGGGATTCTCAGCCACCCTATTCATCGCTTGCGGTGGCCAAGAGTCGAATGATCCCGCTGTCCGGCTCAAAGAACTACAGGCGGAACAAGCCCGCATTAACGCTGAAATTCAAAAACTTCAACAAGAGTTGGGCAAAACAGGGCAAAACTCGGGTGAACCATTAACCTCCAAAGCGAAATTGGTTCAAATCTTGACCCTTGAACAAGATTCCTTTCAAACATGGGTTGAAGTTCAGGGAACCGTGGATGCCCGTCAAAGCATCGAGGTCACCGCCGAAAGCATGGGCATTGTACGCAATATCAAAGTAAAGGAAGGGCAAAAGGTAAGCAAGGGTCAAGTCCTAGCCGAACTGGATCAAACCGTCATTCTCCAAAGCATCGAAGAAATCAAAGGGCAGTTGGACTTTGCCGATCAGTTATACCAAAAGCAAGCCAACCTATGGAAACAAAACATAGGTTCCGAGGTCCAATACCTTGGCGCCAAAAACCAGAAAGAAGGTTTGGAACGGCGTTTGGCCACCGTGCGATCTCAACTGGATATGACCCGAATCAAAGCTCCTGTCAGCGGTACTGTGGACCAAGTTTACCTCAAACTGGGCCAATCCACCGCCATGGGCATGCCAGCGGTTCGTGTTGTCAATTTTGACGACCTACGCGTTATCACCGATTTATCCGAAAGCTATGTGACCCGAGTGCGCGAAGGAGCCACTGTGGATATCGAATTCAAAGACCTCAACACGAGTGCCCACGGTCGTATTGCCTATGTAGCCCGTTCAATCAATGCCCTAAACCGTACATTCCGCGCCGAAGTTCCCTTGAATAACCGTAACGGATTGTACCGTCCTAATATGATTGTCGGAATGAAAATTAATGATTACAGCACCAACAAAGCCATTAAAATTCCCGTTAACCTTTTGCAAAACTCCGATGAAGGCCCATTTGTCATGATCGCCAAAGGAGATGGTGTTAACCTGAAGGCTACGCGAGTCAATGTTACATCGGGTCGCTCCAACGGCATAGAAACCGAAATCCTCCAAGGCCTCCAAGCGGGAGACCGCATCATTACCACCGGTTATAATGATCTCAACGACGGACAAGCTATTACCCTACCATGAGCCCGTTCAAAGAATTCAAGCCCACGAGTTGGGCTATTGATAACCGGATTACGGTTTTTATTCTGACGGTTATTATAACATTGGCTGGATTGTCAGTTTATAACTCAATCCCCAAGGAACAATTTCCGGAAGTTGTCGTTCCCACCTTCTTTATAACCACCGTTTATCCAGGAACTTCTCCGGCCGATATGGAGAACCTGGTCACCAAACCTCTCGAAAAACAGTTGGGAACCCTTTCTGGGGTCAAGAAAATGACAAGCAATTCCCAACAGGACTTCGCCAGCGTGGTGGTCGAGTTTGGAACCGAGGTTTCGGTCGCTGCCGCGAAGCAAAAGGTCAAAGATGCGGTTGACAAGGCAAGGACCGATTTACCCAAAGATCTGCCTCAGGACCCCCGGGTCATGGAACTGGATATTTCGGAGATTCCCATCCTTTTTGTGAATATTTCGGGGCCTTTTGACCTGGACCGCCTCAAGAAATACGCCACCGACCTCAAGGACCAAATTGAAGATGTCCGAGGCATTAACCGGGTGGATATGGTGGGCGCCTTGGATAGAGAAATCCAAGTGGATGTGGACATGTTCAAATTACAAGCCGCCAAAATGACCATGGACGATATCGAGCGCACCGTGCGCTTTGAAAACATGACCATGTCCGGTGGCAACATCAACACCGGTGATAAGCAAAGAAGCATTCGTATTCTCGGGGAATTCCAATCGGTTAGTGAATTGGGGAATCTGGTGGTCACTTCCATGAACGGCTCCTCCGTCTTTTTGAAAGATATCGCTACGGTCACCGACGGCTACAAGGACAAACAAAGCTATGCGCGTCTGAATGGCCAAAAGGTCATCACCCTTAACGTTATTAAGCGGTCCGGCGAGAATTTGATTCAAGCCTCGGATGACATCAGTGCCTTGATTTCCGAGACCAAAGCGGCTCTGCCCAGCAACCTCAAAATCACCATTTCGGGCGACCAGAGTCGGGTTACCCGAACCACCGTTAACGACTTAACCAATTCCATTATCATTGGTTTTGTGTTGGTGACCTTGGTCCTGATGTTCTTCATGGGGACCACCAATGCCATGTTCGTCGGATTATCTGTGCCGGTCTCTTCCTTCTTGGCCTTTATGTTCATGCCCAGTCTAGGATTTACAATGAACATGATTGTTTTGTTTGCTTTGCTCATGGCCTTGGGGGTTATTGTTGATGATGCAATTGTGGTGATTGAAAATACCCATCGCCTCTTTGACCGTGGTCGTAGAAATATTGTTAGCGCGGCGAAGATGGCGGCCGGAGAGGTCTTCCTGCCAGTATTGGCCGGGACCTTAACGACCGTAGCGCCCTTTATGCCGCTAGCCTTTTGGGACGGCATTGTCGGTAAATTCATGTACTTTTTGCCAGTAACCCTGATATTGACCCTGCTCTCATCGCTGTTGGTCGCCTATATTATCAACCCGGTTTTTGCTGTACAGTTCATGAAACCGGAACCTGAAACCCCCGATGAAATCCATAAAGATCGTCTCCGGTCCCGACGTACCCTGATCATCGCCTCCGGGGTTTTAGGTGTTTTGGGAACCCTACTGCATCTCGCGAGTTCCACAGGCTTTGCAAATTTTGTTTATTTTCTTATTCCATTGTTATGGATCAATCGTCTGGTGTTAAGCCCCATGATTGATCGCTTCCAAAACCATACCTGGCCCTCTGTCCAAAGCCGATACGAACAATTGCTTCGTTATTGCCTCCAAGGTCGTCGGCCCGCCATGCTCGTGGTCGGTACCGTGGTCTTGCTTTTGGTGAGCTTTGTCCTCACCGGTTTATCGGTGAGCAGCGGCAGGGTCAAAATCGCGTTTTTTCCTACAGGAGAGCCCAATTTTGTCTATGTCTACTTGAATACCCCTATCGGAACGCGGGCTGAGGTCACCGACTCGTTAACCCAAGTGGTGGAAACCAAGGTGATGGAGGTGCTTGGGCCTCGCAATCCCTTGGTGGAGTCGGTGGTGACCAATGTCGCGATTGGCGCGGGCGATCCAATGGAAAGGGATCAATCCGTCGCCCCGCACAAAGGAAAGGTCACCGTTGCATTTATCGCCTTCGGAGAGCGGGATGGACTTCGAACCCTACCCTTGCTGGACTCGATCCGTGCTCGCATCAAGGGCATCCCAGGTGTTGAAATTGCCGTGGATCAAGAACGGGGCGGGCCACCCACCGGTAAGCCTATTAACATCGAAGTTACCGGGCAGGACTTTGCGATTTTGGGCCGTAATGCACAAGCTCTCAAAGCCTACCTTGATTCCAGCAATATTCCTGGGGTAGAAGAACTCAAGATCGACCTTGAACGCAGCAAACCAGAATTGTTGGTGCGCATTGATCGCGAAAGAGCCCAGCGTGAAGGCGTTAGTACGGCACAGATTGGCTCCGAAATTAGAGCGGCCGTCTTTGGCAAAGAGGCCAGTAAGTTCAGAAGTAATAACGACGAAATTCCTATCCAACTCCGTTATTCACGGGTGGACCGCGAAGACCTCAACCGCCTGCTAAACGCCAAAATCACCTTCCGGGATATGAACGCCGGGGGAGCAATACGCCAGTTACCGGTATCTGCTGTTACAAACATTGAATACACTTCATCTCTTGGGAGCATCAAGCGCAAGAACGAAAAGCGGGTTATTACATTATCATCCAACGTTTTAAGTGGATTTACCCCCAACCAAGTGGTCGCCTCTATCAAAGCATCCCTCAACGGATTTGAAGCCACCGAAGGCACTGAAATCCGCATGACGGGAGAGCAGGAGGAACAAGCTGAAGCCGGGAATTTCTTGTCTAATGCCTTGATGATTTCTATTGGTTTGATTTTCATGATTTTGATGTTTCAATTCAATTCCATGAACCGCACTTTGATGATTCTGTCAGAGATCCTTCTTTCAGTCATTGGAGTCCTCTTGGGCTATGTCATCACCGGGATGACCATGTCGATTATCATGACTGGGATTGGGATCGTGGCCTTGGCAGGAATTGTGGTCAAGAACGGGATCTTGATTGTTGAATTTATCGACCTCCTTCGCAAAGAACAAAACCTTCCCCTTCGCGAAGCCATTGTTCAGGCCGGCAAAATCCGTTTGGCCCCTGTTTTCTTGACGGCAGCGTCCACAGTCTTGGGGCTTGTTCCTTTGGCCATGGGTCTCAACATCGATTTTCCTGGCCTCTTTGCGCGCTTTGAACCTCATCTTTACCTAGGCGGCGATCAGGTCGCCTTTTTTGGCCCTCTTAGCTGGACCATCATCTTTGGGTTGACCTTCTCGACCTTGATTACCTTGATCCTGTTACCGGCCATGTACTATATGGCCGAACGCAACTCTATTCGTCGTCGCTGGTTAGTCCGCCGCCTATCGCGACTTGCTTATCACTAATCTCTATCGTCTCCATACCCATCATGGAAGAAATCAATCGTAAACGTTCATTCGTCGATGCCGATTTTCGGCCTACATCTTTCGAAAAGATAGAGCCGTACTACCAAATTTTGCTTGATGCGGTATGGCCCGTTCAAAATCAAGAAACCTATTTTGGACTGTGGCTCGCTAACCGATCAGAATTGGAATCTTGCTTGGACGAACACCAGGCCTGGCTCTACGTGGCCCTCAGCTGCGATACCGAAAACAAAGGCAAAAGAGCGGCCTACGATTTTTTTATCCAAGAAATCTATCCCAAAATTGCACCGCTCGATGACGCCTTGAATCGTAAAATGTTATCGTATCCCGGGTTGAACGCTTACCGTGAACCCGGTTTTGATCGTCTGATTCGCTGTGTGCAAAACGCTCTTGAACTCTACCGGGAAGAAAACATACCACTTCAAACCGAGCTCAAAGGCTTGGAAAGCCAATACGCAGCCCTCACCGGAAGCCTGTGCATCGAGTTCGATGGGCAGGAATACACCCTACCCCAAGCCCAAAAGTTTCTTAAATCCCATGACCGTACCCAGCGCGAGACGGTTTATCGCCTAATCATGAAGGCCCGGGAAGGGATCAGCGAACAACTCCAAGCCCTTATGGATCGCATGTTGGGATTGCGTCATCAAGTAGCCCTCAACGCAGGATTTACCAATTATCGAGATTATCGCTTTCGTGAACTTCAACGCTTTGAATACGGTGTTCAGGAATGCCTTTCTTTTCATCGCTTGGTTCGCGATTATATGGTTCCTCTCAAAGAACACCTGGATCGTCAACAAGCCCAAATCAACGGACTGAATCATCTGCGCCCTTGGGATCTCAAAGCCCTCCCCGCGGGCATTCCGCCTTTGAAGCCCTTTGCGGGAGCCACGGATTTGATCCAAAAAAGCATAGCGGCCTTTGGCGAATTAGACCCCTTTTTTGGGGAATGCTTAGCCACCATGGAGCGCATGGGCCGCTTTGATCTCGAATCCCGCAAAGGCAAAGCCCCCGGGGGATACAATTATCCCATGATGGAAAGTGGGGCGCCCTTTGTCTTTATGAACGCCACCGGATCCATGGAAGATTTGGAAACCATGATGCACGAAGGCGGGCATGCGGTGCATTCTTTTTTGGTACATCCCTTGCGGCTCAATGTCTTTCGGCAAACTCCATCGGAGACGGCGGAATTGGCCTCGATGAGTATGGAATTGCTGAGCATGAAGTCTTACCCTCATTTTTTTGATCAGGAAGAAGATCTACACCGGGCCTGCCTAGAACAAATCCAACGCGCCGTCGGGGTCCTCCCTTGGATTGCTTGTATTGACGCCTTTCAACATTGGCTGTACACCCATCCGGGGCACACCCGCCACGAGCGTCGCCAGGCCTGGCAAAGGCTGATGAGCGAATACCACAGTTCGGTGGTGGATTGGCAAGGTTTGGAAGATTGGATGGATTTTGCTTGGCAGGGTCAATTGCACCTTTTCGAAATGCCTTTTTATTATATCGAATACGGCTTTGCCCAAATCGGCGCTCTGGGGGTATGGAGAAACAGCGCCTCGAACCCAGCACCCGCATTGGCTGCCTACCGAGAGGCTCTTGCCCTCGGTAACACCGTTTCGATTCAAGAAGTCTACCGAACGGCTGGCGTTCCCTTTGATCCGGAGGATGACTACCTGCAAGACCTCACCTCCTGGACCCTTACTCAAATGCAATACCATGAAAATCATTTGCATAGGTCGTAATTACGACGAACACGCCCGCGAGCTCAACAACCCCAGACCCAGCGAGCCGGTGGTGTTTATGAAGCCCGAAACGGCGCTCGTCAAAGATGGCAAGCCCTTCTTCCTTCCAAACCATTTGGGGGAGGTGCATCATGAAATTGAGATTGTGTTACGAATCGGAAGGAACGGAAGACATATCCAGCCCAAATTCGCCTTATCCTATGTGGACCGTGTGGCTTTGGGCGTTGATTTCACCGCCAGGAATCTCCAAGAACAATTAAAGTCCAAAGGACTTCCTTGGGAATTGGCCAAGGGTTTTGATGGATCCGCCATCCTCGGAGATTGGCAAGCAATAGACCCCGCCGGATTGGAGCATGGATTTGCTTTTACCCTCCAAATCGGGAATGAACTCCGGCAAAGTGGTCACAGCTCGGATATGATTTTTGGCTTCGCAGAGATTATCGCCTTTGTTTCCCAGTACTTCACCCTCAAAATGGGGGATATCATCTATACAGGTACCCCGGCCGGTGTAGGACCTGTACAAATTGGGGACCAATTGGTTGGCCACCTGAACGGGCGACCCAGCTTATCTTGTAAAGTTTGCTAAACGCGATTGAATTCGTTCATCGCCGGAGCAAGGCCCCTTAAGGCCCAGGCCATGGCGGCTTGAGCACATCGATCCAATAACGCCGGTAATTCCTCCTGTTCCGCCTTCGCGAAAGGGGCCAATACATAATCGGATTGACGACCTGGAGCAAAGTCACGCCCTATCCCAACTCGCAATCGAGGGTAACGGTTATGACCCAGAACCGTTTCGATATGACCCAGGCCGTTATGACCCCCAGCGCTTCCGGACTCTCGTAACCGAATTTGGCCGAAGGGTAGACTGAGATCATCCGTGATGACCAGGATGCGTTCGGTAGAATCCACTTTCTCGTTCTGCATCCAATACCGAACCGCTTGACCCGAAAGGTTCATGTAGGTTTGGGGTTTGACCATAAGAAATTGCTTGCCCGCATGCTTTCCACCAGCAACAGACGCATAACGACCACTCGCAAAAGGTTCCGAAATACTTAGGACCCCGCACAAGCAATCCAACACCATAAACCCAATGTTATGGCGTGTATTCACATATTCAGCGCCGGGATTACCCAAGCCAAAAAGGAGAAACTTCATAGCGGCGATTCCATGGGTACAAATCCCCCCTTAGAAAGGGGAAATTACTTGGAAGCTTCGGCCACAGCACCTTTCATGGCGCGCGGTATGGTAACGGCAGCTAACGGATTATTGGGAGCGGCCACCAAGGTGAAGCCATCGGCAACAATATCCTTAACACGCACGACACCGCCTAATTCCATATTGGAAATATCCACTTTGATCGATGCAGGCAGTTGATTGGGCAAGCCTTTGACGGTAATGGACCGCATACGCGATGCAAATTTTCCGCCAGCCCGCACGCCGGGGGAGGTTCCGACAAATTCCAAAGGCAAATTTAGTTTAACTAGCTTGTCAGGATCCAATAACATAAAGTCTACATGGAGCATAGCGCCGTTGAGGGGATGGTATTGGGCTTCTTTGACCACGCAAGTGTGCTTGTTTCCATCCAATTCTAGGGTGATTTTGTAGGTCTCAGGCGTGAACAAGACAGACTTCAAATCGTAGGCATGGGCCCAGAAATGGGATTGAGAAGCTGCATTGCCGTACAATACGCAAGGGATCTTGCCTTCTGCACGCAATAGACTCGAATCAGACTTCCCTACGTTCTCCCGAAGAGAACCGCTCAAATTGATCGATTTCATAGCGTTTGGTTTTGGATGTTTTGGTTTAAGAGAATGAAAATAAATAATGTATTGGATGTATTTGTATTGAATTTACGATTAATTGGATTTGACTTTAACTTCAAACAAGTGGCTAATCGATGAAAATTCACGAACGCTGCGTATCGATTGGGCAAAAAGTTCTGCCACCGACAATACTTTGATTTTGGCGGTGGGCTTGCAGCGAAGTGGGATGGTATCCGTAACCACCAATTCGGTAAGCGCCGAGTTGGCAATGCGTTCAGATGCCTCACCGGATAAAACACCATGTGTACAAACGGCACGGACCGAGGCAGCGCCCTTACGCATGAGTTGATCGGCCACCATCACAATGGTGCCAGCTGTATCCACCAAATCATCGACAATCACAACGTCCTTGCCTTTGACCTCCCCGATGACTTGAATTTTGGCAACAACATTGGCCCTTGCCCGGGTTTTGTCGCAGACAATGATGGGACAATCCATGTGAGAAGCAAAAAACTTGGCCCGCGCCGCTGCACCCATGTCCGGTGCGGCGATGGCGACTTGGCCCAATTGCAGGGATTTGACATAGGGCACAAAAATGGTGCTGGCGTCCAAATGATCAAATGGAACATTAAAAAAACCCTGAATCTGTGGAGCGTGGAGATCCATCGTCATCACGCGGGTTACACCGGCCGCTCCCAACATATCGGCAACCAAACGAGCCCCTATGGGTACTCTGGGTTTGTCTTTGCGGTCTTGGCGTGCCAAACCAAAATACGGAATCACTGCAGTGATGTAATGTGCTGAAGCCCGTTTACAGGCGTCAATCATCAAGAGGAGCTCCATCAAATTATCGGCTGGTGCATACGTGCTCTGGACTAGAAACACATCGCAGCCTCGAACCGATTCGTTGATAATCGGCTGAAATTCCCCGTCCGAGAAACGCAAAAGCGATGAATCCCCCAGAGGATCCCCGTAAGCCAAGGCAATTCGACCGCCCAGGTCTTGGGTGGCCTGACCGGCAAAAATCTTCATGCCGTGAACGGTTTGCATGGTTTTAGCCTTGGCTGAATGGGTCATTGTAGAACTGTATCAGGAGAAACGTCGAGGTATTTTTCCAAAAGGAGGGCAAATATAGGACTTGAGGGGGGGTATTTTTTGTGTTCAATGGACTAATTTTTAAGTCTTTGTGCCACTTTCAAGACCGCTTCGCCCTCGCTTATGGTCAAAAAAAAACCGCCCCTAAGGGCGGCTGTGAGCGGTGTATGCAAGGGATAGAATTAATTATCAACCAATTTGACATTCACGGCGTTGAGACCCTTGCGGCCCTCTTTGAGCTCGAAACTTACACGGTCGTTTTCATTGACCTTGTCGATGAGCCCAGTAGCGTGCACGAAATATTCAGTGCCGCTGTTCTCCTCCCGGATGAAACCAAAACCTTTGGTTTGGTTGAAGAACTTTACAATTCCTTCATTCATGTTAAAAAAATTTAAGTCCGCAAGATAGCTCCTATCACGACATTTTCAACGATTTTTGAAACAAACCTTGAAACTTAAAACAACCTTATGAAAAAAACCCTGCTTATCCTTGGATTTGGAATTTCTTTTTTGATCATAGCGATTCTGCAACCATCGTATCATGCGCTGCACAGTAATCCCACCGGAGCTCCACCGGGTCGTAGCGGTGGACCAGCAGAGGCTGGAGCGACTTGTGCTGCAGGAGGCTGTCATTCGCCTTCCAACAACACGGTGGTTAGTACCTTGATCAGCGCAAACCCCTCCTTGGCATCGGGCTATACCCCAGGCGCTACTTATTCGATCACCATAACAGTCAACGGTAGCGGAATCAAAGGATTCCAGTTCAGCCCCCAATCCTCCTCAGGCGCCACTATAGGAACCCTAATTGCCCCTGCAAGCCTTCAGATTTGGCAATCCAAATACATCACCCATCGAAATGCAAGTTCGGGCAATCCTTCCACTTGGACTTTTCAATGGGTCGCTCCTCCCGCTGGTTCAGGGACGGTTGGGTTTTATGCAGCCGGCGTTGGTGGTCGCAATGTCAACTTGTACCGCCAGACCATAAGTATCCCCGAGTTTGCGGCTTCGGTTGCCACAGTCACCACCCAAGCAGCCTCGATGATTACACCGAACTCCGCCACCAGCGGCGGGAATGTGGTTACCGATGGAGGTTCAGCGGTGACCGCTCGCGGTATAGCCTACGGAACAAGCCTTAATCCTACGACTTCGGGGCCTACCACTTCCAACGGATCGGGCACTGGGTCCTTTACTAGCAATCTTACTTTGCTCAGTTCAGCAACTTTGTACCATATTCGAGCCTACGCAACGAATGCTATTGGCACGGCCTATGGTACCGGATTTACATTCACAACCCCAACAGGATCTTCGATTACCTCCATTAATCCGTCGATTAGTTTTCGCTGTTGGCCGGTTCCTAGCTCAGGCACATTAGAAATCGAATGGAGCGCAGGCGGAAGTTCCCCTACCTCTGTTGAAATGGTGTCCTTGAACGGTCAACTTGTTCATCAAATTTCTTCACTGGATATCCTTTCTAATCATTCAGTTACCATTAACCTTTCCTCCCTTGGCCTCGGTTTTGGATCATACGAAGTCAGGCTATTGAATCAAGGTAAAGTGATTGGCCAACAAAGGATTGTGTATAGTCATTGACGAAAAAATCCATTTTGAAAGGCATTTTTCCAGCGTCAAACTTTGGGCAATGAAAGATATTTATACCATCTTTTTACCGGCCCTTAGGAATCGGATCTCTTTGTCGGTCAAATACCGCCAATGACCTCGAGGTAAATCCTTCTTGGTCAAACCCGCATAAGACACACGATCAAGTCTCAGAACTTCGTAACCCAATTTCTCGAATATTCTACGAACAATTCGATTTTTGCCGCTGTGCAAGGAAAGCCCCACTAATTTTTTATCCCTTGGCTCCGGCCAAGCCAACGCATCGACTCGAATAAAGCCGTCTTCCAATTCCATGCCTTCCAATACCTGATTGAAGTCCTTTTGAGTCAACGGCTTGTCCAATTCTACGGCGTAAATTTTGGAGATCTCCGAAGATGGATGGGTTAGCTTTTGTATTAGATCGCCATCGTTGGTCAACAAAAGAAGACCCGTGGTATTGCGATCCAAACGTCCAGCTGGAACAATGCGTTCACTTGTGGCGGCGGTCACCAATTCCATGACGGTTCGACGATTTTCGGGATCATCCAAAGTGGTAATAAAATCTTTAGGTTTGTTTAACAAAACATACACATTTCGACGAACCTCGAGTAATTCGTCGTCATATTTCACTACATCTGTTTTGTCTACTTTAGTTCCAAGAACATTAGCCACAGTTCCGTTGATGGCAATTCGGCCTGCTTCGATAAGTTGGTCCGCTGTCCTCCTGGAACACAATCCTGACAAAGACACAAAACGGTTAAGGCGCATTGGCCACGACAAAGCATCTTTGGGAGCTGCCCCTTCAGAAGCCTTTGCTTTGGCAGGCGGACGAACCTTGGCCTTGCTGGTCTCGGAATTGCTCAATTCCATCTGGCTCTCGCCAAAAGCTTCCTGAAGCATTCGCTCACTGCTGCCCAAATTCCATTCCTTGGCGGCATGCAAATTGGCCTTTCCATCTTCGAGTTGGTCAAGGTCATTGCGAAGGCTCGCGATACGTTCGCCTTTTGATTTTATCTCCCTACTCGACTTCTCCCCAAACGAAGGTCTCATTGGGCGATCCCCGTACGATGGACGGTCCGATGAGAAGGATCGTGTCGGGCGGTCTCCATCGCGCTTGGGACGATCCCCATACGATGGACGATCTGAACGGGCGGGACGGTCCGATGAGAAGGATCGTGTTGGGCTGTCTCCATCGCGCTTGGGACGATCCCCGTACGATGGGCGATCTGAACGGGCGGGACGATCCCCATACGATGGGCGATCTGAACGGGCGGGGCGATCCCCATACGATGGGCGATCTGAATGGGCGGGGCGATCCCCGTACGATGGGCGATCTGAATGGGCGGGGCGATCCCCGTA
>SYHX01000049.1 GCA_005799025.1 Bacteroidota bacterium
ACATCCCCAACATTATCCCCAACATTATCGGCAATGGTGGCTGGGTTCAAGGGATGGTCCTCGGGGATACCGGCTTCTACCTTACCCACCAAGTCAGCACCCACGTCTGCGGCTTTGGTATAGATACCGCCACCAACCCGGGCAAAAAGCGCAATCGAAGAAGCACCAAAAGAGAAACCAGTAATTACTGTGATCACCCTATTAATAGCCACGGCATCTGTTCCGAATTGGTGGCTAAACAAAATAAAAAGAGAGCCTAGACCCAAAACGCCCAATCCTACGACACCCATTCCCATAACGGAACCGCCCGCAAAGGCAATTTCGAGGGCTTTGGACAAACCAGTGCGAGCCGCTTGGGCGGTACGAACGTTGGCCTTGGTGGCCACCTGCATTCCAATCAATCCGGCCAGACCAGAACAAAGAGCTCCCACAACGAAAGCCACCCCAACCATGGGGGATGAAGTGTCGGCAGGACTGGTCAGAGCCAGCAAAACGGACACACAAGCGACGAAAACAACAAGAATTTTATACTCCGCCTTGAGGAAAGCCATAGCGCCCTCGGCGATATGGCCTGCGATTTTGCGCATTTTGGCATCTCCCGGATCTTGGGCGGCCACCCAGGAAGACTTCCAAAATGTGAAAAGCATACCGGCAACTCCACAAAGAGTAACCATGTAAAGAAGGTTTTGTGTATTCATAATGAATTTTTAGAAAAGCAGGCGCAAAGATAGGCCCGCGATAGGCCTTTCAAACCTCCCAAATCTTACCGGGATTAAGGAGGCCGTAAGGATCAAAAATGGCCTTAATTCCCTTCATAAGATGAATTTGAACAGGGTCCATGACCAAATCCATGTACCTTTTCTGAGACCAGCCTATACCGTGTTCTCCTGACAGGGTGCCACCCAGACGATGGACTTCTTCGAATAATTCCCCGATCATTTGGGGCAAGGTATGGTTCCAATACTCGTCATTATGTTGTTCCTTGAGCAAATTCACATGGATGTTCCCATCCCCGGCATGCCCGTAACAAACCGACCGAACACCGTACTTGGCACATAATGCCTTGACTTTGAGCATTAACGTTGGCAAGGTGGACATGGGCACCACCGTATCTTCCTCCTTGTAGATTGAATGGGCCCGTACTGCATGACCGATTTGCCGACGCAAACGCCACAAGGTTTCTTTGGCATCCGCTTGATCAGCCAATCGTATTTCACCGGCGCCTTCCTTTTCCAAAATTTCGGATAATCGTTCCGCCTGCGGGTAAAGCTGATCCAAGCTGTCTCCGTCGAGTTCAATAAGCAATTCTGCGACGACCTCGGAAGGGAAAGGCAAGGCGATTCCCAGAAAATTTGCCGACATCTCCAAGGCCTCCTTCTCCATGAACTCGATAGCCGAGGGCCGTATCCCAGCCATTTGAATAGCCGAAACAGATCTGCAAGCTGATTCCAAATCATGGAAGGGCACTGAAAGCAATAAATCAGCCCCTGGAGCAGGTATCAACTTGAGAACGGCCTTGGTAATCACCCCCAAGGTACCTTCGCTGCCGACCATCAACTGGGTAAGGTGATACCCGGTCGCGTATTTGGTCACATTGGCCCCTGTCCAAATCAACGAACCATCCATTAGAGCAACCTGAAGATTCAAAACATAATCTTTAGTGGTTCCGTACTTGAACGCATGCGGACCACCCGCTGACTCCGCAAGGTTCCCACCCAGGGTGCATGTTCCCCTGGACGAAGGGTCTGGTGGGTAATACAAACCAAATTCCGCTACAGCCTCCTGTAGCACCTGGGTTATCACCCCAGGCTCCACGGTAACCTGTAGATTCGCAGTATCCACATACAGAATTCTGTTTAGGCGATCCGTACTCAGGACCAAGCCACCCCGAACAGGCAAAGCACCACCACTTAAACCAGTGCCACCGCCTCTACAGGTAACGGAAACCTGATACCGATTGCACAAAGCCAAAATTCGGGCCGTTTCCTCTCCTGAACCCGGAAAGACTACCAAATCAGGTTCGAAACAAAAATCATCGGTCTCATCACGGCCGTATGCTTCCAAATCGGTACTTCTCACCGCGTCCGATGGCATAAATGCAAGGATTTCATCCAAAAAAGACGACGTCAAAGCCATGGGCCTAAGTTATTGATTTAATTTTGCGGTTCTCCTAATGACTACCTAATTTTCCTTTAGACAAGACCCCCTGCTGATGGCCGAGATAATTCGAATGCCCAAAATGAGTGACACGATGACCGAAGGAGTCATCGTCGCCTGGAACAAAAAAGTTGGCGATGCAGTCAAATCCGGCGATATCCTCGCGGAAGTTGAAACCGACAAAGCCACCATGGAATTGGAAAATTATGCCAAGGGCACACTTCTTCATATTGGTGTGGAGCAAGGCAAAGCCGTTCCGGTGGATGCTATCATTGCCATTGTGGGTAAAGCAGATGAAGATATCTCGACTTTGCTGAAAGGTGAAACAATCAATGCGGGCCCGCAACCCAAAGAATCCGTTGAAACTACGATCCAAGGACAAGACAACTCCGCAAATACGGAACCTAAAGGGCAATCAAAAGTTGAATCTTTTTCCCCTGAAGTTTCCACCGAGGACCAACGCATCAAAGCATCCCCCCTCGCCAAGAAGATGGCCGCTGATCGCGGACTTAGTTTGGCTCATATACAAGGAAGCGGTGACCATGGCCGAATCGTACGTCGTGATATTGAGAATTACAAAGGATCTGCTGTTTCTGTTACCCAGCCAACAACGAGCCCGGAAGCGAGCATGGATTTAAGTGCTTACCTGAACAGACCTACAGGTCAGGGCGAATCCTACACGGATTTGCCATTAACTCAAATGAGGAAAACAATCGCAAGAAGGCTTTCTGAATCCAAAAATTCTGCGCCACACTTCTATCTCACTATGGAAATTGAGATGGACCAAGCGGTTGAGGCCCGTGCCCGATTAAACCAGAACTCGCCGGTCAAGATTTCGATTAACGACTTGGTAATCAAGGCAGCTGCCATGGCCCTGCGGCAACATCCTATAGTCAATTCCTCGTGGCTGGGCGATCGTATTCGCCAAAACGAGCACATCCATATCGGAGTGGCGATGGCCTTACCCGAAGGCCTCGTCGTACCAGTTCTACGATTTGCAGACCAAAAGAACCTGGTTCAATTGGCTAGCCAATCCAAAGACTTTGCCGTCAAAGCCAAAGAAAAGAAACTACAACCTCAAGATTGGGAAGGTAACACATTTACAATAAGCAATTTGGGGATGTTTGGCATCGAAGCATTCACAGCCATCATCAATCCACCGGACGCCTGCATTATGGCAGTAGGTGCCGTTCGCGAATGCGCTGTGGTACGCAACGGACAATTAGGAATTGGACAACGTATGACGGTAACATTATCTTGTGATCATCGCGTGGTGGACGGCGCGACCGGCGCAGCCTTCCTCCAAAGCTTTGCCTTAATGCTCCGCGATCCGGTGTCCATGCTGCTCTAATCAAAATGTTTACCCGAGAGTGATCGTCCCCTCAGAACTCAATTACCTAATTTTCTTGGGTTTGTGGGCTTTACCTCCGCCGATGATTTTGAGTATATCGCTGTAGAGAGGTTCATCGTAAACGGCCTCCAAAAAATTACCCTCTAAATCAAAAACATAGATGGTAGGAACATGCATATCCCCGAAAGCTTTATAGAACGAGCCCTCCCGATCGGCGGCCAAGTAGGTATCTGCCTTGTCCTTTAGACCATACCGCTCCATGAACTTCAATGCCTGATCCTCGTCAAAGCGTGTAACCCACAACCAAGCTAAACGAATTTCCTTGCCGCGCAATTTGATTTTGTTGCCCGATGGCTTCTCTCCAACTGTTTCGGCCAAGCGCCTACAATGAGAACAATCCGGATTGAAATAGGAGACCACTAAAAATCGGTCTTTGAACTGGTGCCTTGTCACCACACCGCTGCGTCCAATTAAGGGAAATTCAAAAACCGGGACTTTGGATAAATACTCTTCGTTAACGGATGAGGCCGATAACCACCACCATCCCAAAGCGGCAAACATCAAGCATGAGGCGGTAATGAGCATGATGCGAAACAATCGAGTAATTTCCATAGAAGAGTTTGGGATTTTCTTCCAAATTTACCTGAAGATGGGTCTTGGTTATCTTTGCAACCTTCCATGAACAACGCCACCCCTCGACGAACCTTTGCCATTATTTCCCACCCTGATGCGGGGAAAACAACCCTAACCGAAAAATTCCTGCTTTTTGGTGGGGCAATTCAAACAGCAGGAGCCGTTAAGTCCAACAAAATTCGCAAAACTGCCACCTCGGATTTCATGGAAATCGAAAAGCAACGAGGTATTTCGGTATCCACCTCTGTGATGGGTTTTGAATACGGCGGATGCAGGGTGAATATTTTGGACACCCCAGGGCATAAGGATTTTGCAGAGGATACTTACCGCACCCTTACCGCGGTAGACTCGGTGATCCTGGTAGTGGACGCGGCCAAAGGTGTTGAAGAACAAACGGAGAATTTGATGAGAGTTTGCCGAATGCGAGCAACTCCTGTCATTGTCCTAATCAACAAAATGGACCGAGAAGGTCAAGATCCTTTTGACCTCCTCGATGAACTCGAAAACAAGCTAGGACTAAATCCATACCCACTTAGCTGGCCTATCGGTCAAGGCGACCGATTCAAGGGGGTTTACAATAAACACCGCAAACATTTGGACCTTTTTTCAGCCTCCAAGACCAGCATTGCATCGGATATCCGCAGCTTTGATAACCTTAACGACCAGAGACTTGATGACTTGCTTGGCCCATTAGCGGCAAAACTCCGTGAGGATCTGGATTTACTCGAGGTTTACGGAGATTTTTGCGGAGAAGCTTACCTACAAGCTAAACAAGCCCCTATTTTCTTCGGCTCTGCCTTGAATAATTTTGGCATCCGGGAATTATTGGAAACTTTTGTGCAAATTGCCCCTGAACCCGGACCTCGAGAAACCCGAACAGGGATAATTTCAACCCAACACCCCAAATTAACAGGATTTATTTTCAAAATCCATGCCAACCTGGACCCCAACCATCGGGATCGCATCGCCTTCATGCGAATTTGTTCAGGCAAATTTGAACGTAACAAATTTTATCACCATGTCCGTTTGGACAAAAAGATCCGCTTCTCGGCGCCCCTGCTTTTCCAAGCGAGTGATCGTAATACCGTCGATGAAGCATGGCCAGGGGATGTGGTGGGTCTTTACGATACCGGGAATTTCAAAATTGGAGACAGCCTAACCGAAGGCGAACATTTGTTTTTCAAAGGCATCCCTGCTTTCTCCCCTGAGCTCTTTCGCAGAGTCGAAAATCTCGATCCCTTCAAGGCTAAGCAGTTTGAAAAGGGTCTTCGACAACTAACCGATGAAGGGGTAGCTCAACTTTTTGTGCAACAACCAGGGAACCGCAAAATCATTGGAACCGTAGGGGAATTGCAATTTGACGTTATACAATTCCGGCTTCTTCATGAATATGGCGCCAAAGTTCAGTACCAATCCCTGCCTTACCTCAAGGCGTGTTGGATTCATGCCACTGATCCTGGCAAGATCGATGAATTCTTTCAATACCGGCGTGAGCATCAAGCTTTTGACAAAGACGCCAACTCGGTTTACCTCGCTGATTCTCAATGGATGTTACAGCGACTGCAAGCGGAGCATTCGGATTTAGAATTTCGGTTTTCCGCAGAAATAATGTTACAGGAATCCTCAGATAGCGCCGACAATTGAGAAGAATTAACCTAGATAGTCCCGCAATCGATGGGTGTTACTCATGGAACGCAAACGCCTCAAGGAACGCTCTTTGATTTGACGAACCCTTTCCCTCGATAATTCAAATCGAGCGCTGAGCTCATCCAGACCCAGAATAGCCCTACCGCTAATCCCAAAAAAACAGCGGATTATTTCGGCCTCCCTGCTTGGTAGAACATCCAAAACGGATTCGATATCGGAAACCAAAGATTCATGTTTCAGCCCTTGGTCTGGTTGGTGATTTTGATCTTTATCCTCCATACGATCCATGAATTTGACATCCTCGTCATCAGTGACCGGGGCATCAATGGAGATAGGTCGAAGCGACAAGGTGGCAGACTCACCCACCTCCACTGACGAAATCGCCAGTATGACGGCAAGTTCCTGTTCGGATACTTCACGTTGCAATTCTTGTTCCATTTTGGAACCCAGTTTTGAGATTCGGGACATTAAACCCACTCTGTTCAGAGGTAAACGGACTACCCTGCCTTGGTCAGCAAGGGCCTGAAGAATGGATTGACGTATCCACCACACAGCGTAGGAAATGAATTTGAACCCCCTGGTTTCGTCAAAGCGTCCAGCGGCTTTCATTAAGCCAAGATTTCCCTCGTTGATCAAATCACTCAATGCGAGACCCTGGTGCTGATACTGCTTGGCTACCGAAACCACAAAGCGAAGGTTAGCCGAAACTAATCTCTCCTTGGCCTCTGAATCGCCCGCTTTGACTTTGCGGGCTAATTCTGCTTCCCGATCCGCATCAAGAATCTCGATGCGACCGATTTCCATAAGGTATTTATCCAGAGAAATTTGGTCTCTGGATGTTATTTGGCGAATGATCTTGAGCTGTCTCATAGGCCGCCAATTTCGGTAATAGAAAATTACGACCCAAATCAGGAAACAAAATCCCTGATAACAATAAAAAGCGACTTAGATCTTATTCAGAAATAGGGGCAGACTCGGGGCCAGAACCTCCCTCATTGGATGGACGATCGCCACGTTCAGCTCGGTCGCCACGTTCAGGGCGTGGGCCACGGTCACCACGATCGGGACGAGGACCACGGTCAGGGCGGTCACTGCGCTCTGTACGGGGTGCACGCTCCGGCATCCCTTCAGGACGAGGTAACAAAGCTTTGGCGGATAACCTGAATTTACCAGTCTTGGGATCCACTTCAACAAGCTTAACCTGCAATTCCTGTCCCTCGGTGAAGACACCGTCCATGGTTTCGATGCGCTCCCAACGTATTTCGGAAATATGCAAAAGGCCATCTTTGCCAGGCATAAATTCAACGAAAGCACCAAACGGCATGATCGATTTGACTTTCCCATGATAAACGGCTCCTATTTCAGGCTTGGCTGCGATGCCTTTGATACGAGCAACCGCTTTGTCCATCCCCGCTTTGTCAGCGGTATAGATTTGTACGATACCCTGCTCTCCTTTTTCTTCGATGCTGATAGTAGAACCGGTTTCACGTTGTATTTCCTGGATAATCTTCCCGCCGGGACCAATGACTGCGCCAATAAACTCACGGTCGATGGTCAGCTGGGTAATGCGTGGTACATGGGGGCGATAATCTTCACGTGGTTCGGACAAGGCCTTGCTCATTTCTCCCAAAATATGGGCCCTACCTGCAGAAGCCTGTGATAACGCTTTTAACAAAACTTCGTACGGTAAACCATCGATTTTGATATCCATTTGGCAGCCAGTAATGCCATTAGCCGTCCCCGTTAATTTGAAATCCATATCACCCAAATGGTCTTCGTCACCGAGAATGTCGGATAAGACTTTGAAACGATTGCCATCGGTAATCAGTCCCATCGCAATCCCAGAAACGGGAGCTTTGATTTTAATCCCTGCATCCATCAATGCCAATGCACCTGCGCAGACCGTAGCCATTGAGGATGATCCGTTGGACTCCAAAATATCCGATACTATACGAATAGTGTAGGGACACTCTTCTTGCGGAGGGAGCACTTGTTTAAGCGAACGCATCGCAAGGTTACCGTGTCCAATTTCACGACGTCCCGGACCCCTGTTGGGACGCGTTTCACCAGTGGAAAAGGAAGGGAAATTATAATGCAAAAGGAAATTATTGTACCCACTAATCACGGCACCATCGATCATTTGTTCATCGTCTTTGGAGCCCAAGGTCACCGATGTCAGCGACTGGGTCTCACCCCGAGTGAACAAGGCAGAACCGTGGGTGGTTGGCAAAAATCCAGCTTCGCACCAAATGGAACGAACCTCGTCCAAACGGCGACCATCAAGGCGACGCTCCTCATCCAAAATCATGTTCCGCATGGCGCGGTATTCCACATCGTGGAAATACTTCTTGACCAAAAACTTATCAACCTCTGCACCTTCACCCATCGAGGCCACAAAATCCTCGAGCACCTTGCGAAAACCCGCCGAGCGCTCATGTTTGGGTGTACCGGACTTGGCGACAGCATAAACTTTGTCGTAACAAAAGCTCTCCACGGCTTTTTGTAAAGCTTCATCAGAGCGTTCATGACAATAAGTCCTTGTCGTCACACCCACCTTGGACCTCAAGTCCAATTGGGCTTGGCATTGCTCTTTGATGGCATTGTGTGCAATCAAAATGGCCTTGGCCAAGTCTTCTTCGGAGCATTCCTTGGCCTCTCCTTCCACCATCATGACATTCTCCAAAGTCGCCGCGACCATCAGGTCCATATCGGCCGTCTCAAGCTGAGTCCGCGTAGGGTTAATTACAAATTGTCCGTCAACACGGGCCACTCGAATCTCGGAGATAGGACCATGGAAAGGAATATTGGAAACAGCAAGAGCCGCAGAGGCCGCTAAGCCTGCCAAGGCATCCGGTAAAATTTCAGCATCGGAACTGAAAAGGGTGACTTGGACTTGGGTATCGGCATGATAATCTTCAGGAAATAGTGGGCGCAAAGCCCTGTCGATCAATCGACTGATTAGAATTTCATAATCCGACAAACGACCTTCCCTGCGCTGAAAACTACCAGGGATTTTACCTGTGGAAGCGAATTTCTCTTGGTAATCCACTGTGAGTGGCATGAAGTCAACGTCTTCTTTGGCTTCTTTGGCGGAAACCACCGTAGCGAGTAGGCGGGTATCTCCCATGCTCAGGAGCACGGCACCGTCCGCTTGACGGGCCATTAAACCTGTTTCTAAAGTAATAACCCTGCCATCCGGCAAGTTGATGGTTTGAATATGCGATTGTGGTCTCATGAATGTAATTATTTATAAAATGTTAAGATTAATTGAAGAATCTATTCATCAAATGCT
>SYHX01000050.1 GCA_005799025.1 Bacteroidota bacterium
GTCCTCGTATTTGCTCTTGGATCTCATGCACAGGGATCGTTTGCTGGAAGGCCGTGTGGAGAAAGTGGATGCTTATCGCTGGAAAATGATGCGACGCAGCGATGCCTGGGCAAGGGATCAGCATTGTTACGGGTATTTGGAATTTTCGAGTCCTGCCACAGTGGTCATGGATTCGGCTTCATGCAAAATGGTTTGGTCCTTCGATTGTCCCAAGGGGGAACTTTGGGTCAAGGTTGCAATATCAGGGGTGGACCAAGAGGGGGCGAGGCTGAACATGGTTTCTGAATTGCAGGAAGGCAAGCCTGCAACCAGGGCCACAAGGGATAGGACCAAGGAATCCATCAAGGCATGGAAGCGTTTAAAGGCCTCGGCCACCCAAACCTGGAACCAGGCCTTGGGGGTGATCGAAATTGAAGATCCTGATACGATGCGTATTCGCACTTTCTATACAGCACTTTACCATTGCATGATACATCCAAGCCTGGCGAGTGACGCAGACGGTCGTTACCGAGGCAGGGATGGGCTGATTCACCGTGCCGATGGTTTTGATTACTACACGGTGTTCTCCTTGTGGGATACTTATCGCGCCTTGCATCCGCTTTGGACTTGGTTGGATCCCAAGCGAACTCGAGATTTTGTAATGACCTTCCTGGAGCAGTACAAGCAGGCAGGTCGTTTGCCTGTTTGGGAATTTGCGTCCAACGAAACCAATTGCATGATTGGGTATCACTCGGCATCGGTGATTGCGGATGCGATGGTCAAGGGTATTCAAGGTTTTAATCGAAAATTGGCCCTTGAGGCTATGCAGCATAGTGCGAACCAGGATTATGAGGGCATCACCTATTTACGGGACCATGGCCACCTGAATGTGGAATCTTGTTCGGAATCGGTTTCCAAACAGTTGGAATATGCTTACGATGATTGGTGCATTGCCAAGGCGGCCCTGGCAACGGGGGATACCGTCCTCTACAACAATTACTTGCAGCGTTCGGGTTCATGGCGCAATATCCTGGATTCCGCTTCAGGGATGATGAGACCGCGGGTGAACGGTCAGTGGCTTAGCCCTTTCGATCCCAGAGAGGTCAACAATCATTATACCGAAGCCAATGCCTGGCAGACCTCCTTCTATGTACCTCAAGACGTGTACGGTTGGGTAGAGGCCGTCGGTGGGCCTGCCCGCGCCGATGCCCTGATGGATACTTTGTTTTTAACACAATCCAAGACCGTGGGTAGGGAACAAGCGGATATCACCGGTTTGATTGGGCAATATGCCCACGGCAACGAACCTTCTCATCATATCGCCTACCTCTATCACTACTTGGGAAAGCCTGCCAAAACGCTCGCCCAGGTTCGCCGTATCCAGGACGATTTTTACAGCGATCGTCCTGATGGCTTAATCGGTAACGAGGACTGCGGGCAAATGAGCGCTTGGTATGTCCTGAGCTCTATGGGTTTGTATCCATTAGCCCCGGGGTCCACGGAATGGATTTGGTCGGTGCCATCCTTTGCTCGGGTAATCGTTCATTTGCCTCAAGGCAAGAAGCTCATCATGAACACAGCCGCTCCATACAGACGCGGTACGGCTTGGCCTCAACGCCTTTGGAACAAGGTAAGTCAACCGCTAGCCTTGAGCATTGATCATCGCCAGTTGATGGAGGGTGGAGTATGGGATATAGGTTCGGAAGGTGAGGTGCCTGTAGGTGCGGATTTGGTGGAAATCCCCTTCCAGCTCCCTGCCATCCAAGAGCGAAGCAAGAATTTTCGTTCGGTTCCCTTGATTGAAGCCTCTTCTGCACGTTTCGGAGATTCCCTCATTGTGAGCATCCGTTCAGATCGCTCCACCGCTGGGATACGCTATGCCTTGGGCTCGGCTGATCCCGTGAAGGAAGGCTTACCATACTCGGGTCCATTGACCTTGTACCGTTCCGACACCGTTTCTGCTGTGGCAATCGATGGGGTGGGCCGTCCAGGTTTCGTGGTTTCTGCCCGTTACAGCCGTATTGATCCCAACCTGAAGGTTTCGTTGACCTATCCCTACAATAGGCAATACCATGCGGGGGGTCCCTTGGCTTTGGTGGACGGTATCGAAGGTGACGGAGCATGGCGCAAAGGTCATTGGCATGGTTATCAGGGTAGCCCCTTCGAGGCCGTGCTGGAATTACCCCAAGCCACGATCGTGGATTCCATAGGAGCCGGCTTCCTGCAGGACGTTCGTTCTTGGATTGTACTGCCCTCCAAGGTCGAATTTTGGGCCAAAAAAACGTCTAACCATGATTGGGTCTTCTTGGGTGAAACCACTCATCAACAGAGTGCTACCAACTTAGAAGTCTTTCGTCAAAACCTAGGTATTCGTTGTTCAGCACTTGGGCCCTGGTCGCATCTCAAAGTGACTGCTCAGCAATACGGCGCTTTACCCGCATGGCACCCGGGCGCAGGGGAAGAGAGCTTTATTTTTGTGGACGAAATCCGGTGGAAATAACCTACCCTCTCCATATTCAGAGGCTAGTTACCTATAACTCTGGCTTTACGGTGCCAGCCTTTCGACGACCCACTCTGAACCGAGGCCGTCGCGTCGGTAACGCAACCGATCGTGCAGTCGGCTTGGTCGCCCCTGCCAAAATTCAATACTCAAGGGTTGCAAGCGATATCCGCCCCAATAGTCAGGCCTAGGTATGGGCATGTCTGCTGAATATGTACTCATGGTAACTTCCATCAATCGATTCAACTCCGTCCTGGAATCCACGACCGAGCTTTGAGGACTAGCCCAAGCGCCGATCCGGCTACCTCGTGGCCTGCTTTGAAAATAATCGTCCGACTCGCTATCATTCAATCGATCCACAACGCCTGCAATTCTTACTTGCCTTTCCAAAACATCCCAGAAAAAAGTTAACCCGGCGCGAGGATTTTCGGACAATTGTCTGCCTTTGTTGCTTTTGTAATTGGAGAAGAAAACCAAACCTCTTTCGTCCACACCTCGTAACAAGACCATGCGTCCTTGGGGCTGGCCATCTTCACCGCACGTGGACAAGCAGCATGCATGTGGTTCGGCCATCTGCACTTGGATAGCCTCACTCATCCACTGCTCAAATTGCTTAAAAGGGTTCTCATCCAAATCCTCTCTGCGAAGCATTCTGCTCGAATAATCTTTGCGCATTTGGGCCAAGGAATTATGGATAGGATTCATATCAATTTTAGGTCAA
>SYHX01000051.1 GCA_005799025.1 Bacteroidota bacterium
GCTGATGCCTTGCAACTGGGTCGCGAGGGTCCAGGGGCCGGATATTGTTGTAACACCAAGAGCACAGGTCCAGGCATCGTTCTGTCCGCCCACCGATTCCTGCCAAACCAGGAAGCCTTGTTGGGTCCACCAGGACCAGCGGGGGTAGTTGCGGCCGGTGCGGACCTCCAACCAATAGGCGGGCATGTTGGTATGACGGGCATTTTCGAGGCCTTTGCCAGATGTGGTTTTGATGCCCCAACCCAGGGTGACTGGGGTCCGGGAACCCAGGAAACGAGCCGGGACCTGCCAGCGGTTCAGGATCCAAAGCTCGGAGGTATTGCGACCGCGGGGTTCCTCCCAACGAGCGTTGCGCAGGTCCCTCACTACGGTGTCGGTGGACCACCATTCGTAGGGGCGCCAATGAACTTCCAGCGAGGCCTGGCCG
The DNA here is from genome assembly GCA_005799025.1 of Bacteroidota bacterium. Lineage (GTDB taxonomy): Bacteria > Bacteroidota > Bacteroidia > UBA7662 > UBA7662 > SYHX01. Next base: position 428 of record SYHX01000051.1, read on the forward strand.
GGAACCAAGGGCACGGAGAGGTTGAGCACGGGGTTAATGGTGTTTTCGCGGTGCGGCGAAACCCCGCGATGCCATTCCTGCGCCAGTTCCCCTTGCCATTTTCCGGTCAAGGCGATGCCCTTATGCAGTCCCCCCACCGCTTCGGGGAGGGCCAGGGCGTTGGGACCCATGTAAGCAGGGGACCGGCGGATATAGTTCTGCCAGGAGGTGTAGCCGTCCCAATTCACGTTGCGGATCCAGAAGGCATAGGACAGCTGGGCCTGTGCCGGCTCGACGCCAAGGGACAGGTCCAAGAATAGACCCATAAGGGCCGCCAACAGGAACCCTGTACGTTTGGGGCTGGCCCCTCGAGTCCTTGGAAAACACCGAGTCATCGCCCACGAAGTTAAGGCGCGGGCGATAGGGGCTTACCTTTGGGGAATGAACAATGATGGAGCGATGAAGCAAGGGTCGGCGGACCCCGCCCAGCAAGGCATCGTCATCACCGGGGCCAGCTCGGGCATCGGAGAGGCCTTGGCCTTGGAAGCCGCTCGGCGAGGTCATCCCCTGATCCTCTTGGCTCGACGCCTAGACGAATTGGATCGGGTTGCTCAGCTTTGCCTTGCCCAAGGGTCGCCTCGTTGCCAAACCTTGCACCTGGATTTGGCCAACAACGATTCCATACAACATTGCGCCCAGCAAATTGTGGCCCTGGGATGGCCCTTGCACGGCCTCATCAACAACGCCGGTATCTCGCAGCGTTCCACCGCAAGAAATGCGGACGCTAATTCCGAATTCCACCTCATGCAGGTGAATTACCTGGGGCCGGTACTTCTTACCAAAAATTTGTTACAGGCATTACCCAGCGGTGGCGGTATTCTGGTCATCTCCTCGGTGGTGGGGCTTTTCCCTTTCCCCCAGCGCTCCTCGTACGCCGCATCCAAACATGCTTTGCACGGCTACTTTGAGACCATGGCCCTCGAAGAAAAATCCAGACTCCGAATCACCATCGCCTGCCCCGGTCGGGTTCGCACTAACATATGCCTCAATGCTTTGACCTCCGATGGCCGCAGCCATAACACCATGGATCCCGGTCAAGTCGGGGGATTGGATCCCGCCCATTGTGCCCGGGTTATCTGGTCCGCTTGGCAAGCGAATCACAGGCGCGTTCTGGTGGCTCGAGGCGAAAAAGTTCTGTGGTGGTTGTACCGCTTCATCCCTTCCCTCTTTGACCGAGTGGCGCTCCGTGTCAGCCCGGTTTAATCCCCCTTGACCCCCTAAAACACCTTGTTCTCATGAGCACCCTTCCCTACCTTACCGGTATTCAACAAGCTGGCATCGGCGTCGCCGACTTGGAGGTCAGTTGGAAATGGTATCGCAAAGTCCTGGGGATGAACGTGCCGGTCTTTGACGATGCCGGTGTTGCAGAGCTTATGACACGTTACACCAACGGAATTCCCGAAGAGCGCAGGGCTGTTCTGGCCCTCAACATGGCCGGAGGAGGAGGGTTTGAAGTTTGGCAATACACCAACCGACTGCCGGTTGCCCCTGCCCAGTCGCCACGCTTGGGTGACCTGGGGATTTATGCCCTCAAAATCAAAGCCAAAAACGTCCCTGCCTTTCATGAACTTTTGGCGGCTCGTGGAATTGCCACACGACCCTTGGTGGAGGATCCGTTGGCCGAACGAACTTTTTGGATGAAGGACCCCTGGGGCAACCGTTTCCAATTGGTGCACGGTCAAAGTTGGTTTGATGCCGAACCGCTGGCCGTAGGCGGGGTCTGCGGAGCCGTCATCGGGGTCAGCGATATGGACCGTGCCGTCGCCTTTTACACCCAGGTCCTGGGGATCAGGGAAATTGTGTACGATCGCAGCGGGGTCTTTGCGGATTTGCCCGAGGCGACCGAAGTCCGTCGCGTGCTCCTTCGCAAAGTGGGCGAAAATTTCGGAGCCTTTTCGCGGCTCCTGGGCAATACCCGCATCGAATTGATTCAACGCCTGGATGGACAAGGCCTCAAAATCTTCGAAGGACGTTGTTGGGGAGACCGAGGCTTTATACACCTCTGCTTCGATGCCATTAACCTCGAAGGTCTCAAGAATCGAGCCGAATCCATGGACCATACCTTCACGGTGGACAGCGACCAAACCTTCCGTATGGGCAAAGCCAGTGGACGCTTCGCCTACCTGGAGGATCCCGACGGCACACTTATTGAATTGGTCGAAACCCACAAAGTTCCATTGTTCAAACCCCTAGGAATCTACCTGGACTTACAACGCCGAGGCATGTACAAAGTCCTGCCCGATTGGATGTTACGAATCATGGGTTGGTCCAAACGCAACGACTAACGCTTAGGCTCCGCGACGAGCAAGCCAAGCGGTCAACGGCCAAAACATCAGGGCCGGCATCGACCATGCACCTATGAAATTCCATAAGACCAAACCCACCAAGGTCAAATACAGCGGATAGGTCACCATCAAAACCGCAAAAAGCACCGCATCAAAATGTACGGTATCGCGACAAAGGTTCATGATCCAGCTCCTAATGGGCCTGTACCACGGGGCGTGGAGCAGACGGGAAAGCAGAAGTAAAAATGGACTTGTCACGGTCCCTTGAACCGATAAGCCCGATGCGGAATTTTGAAAAACCTCCTGCTCGTCGATGGCTTGAACAACGAGAGGAGACATCGCATCCTTCAACCAACGATTAAAACTCAGCAGCCAACGAGCGGTCTCGGCATCCGACATTTCCGAATGCAAAGACACTAATTCCATAGCGCCGGAGCTTCGCAATTCTTCCAAGAGATCCGCAGCCTGCACTGGTTTTCCGAAGCGCAAATCGGCTGCCTTGCCAGGCCCGTGGAAATGCCCGTAATTGATTCCCACTGGGACAATCTCCAAGGGAATCCCTGCCTGAACCGCTTGCAACACAAGACGCGCTGAACCTTTGGACAAAGGCCTTAGTTTCCATTCCTGAACGCACAATCCCTCAGAGAAAATAATAATGGAATCATCGGACTTCCACCGTTCCAAACATAATTCAAAGGTTCCATAATTCTTACGCACATTCCCGAATCCCTCCCTATCCCTCCACACGGGCATCATTCGAAACTGGCTGCGGAGAAAACGATTGAATATAGGCGTAAAAGCATCTCCCCTTGCCAAAAAACCCAATTGGAATGGTACCACCGTTGCAACCAAGATAGGGTCCAGAAACGAAGAAGGATGATTGGCACAAAAAATCCTGGGTTTGGCCTGCACGGTTGAATTCTTCCACTGTTCCGGGAAGTGATAAACCTTAAATGCACTGAAATAAAAATACCTACACCACCTTATCCACCCACAGAAAAACCAGTAGACCATGGCCTATGATCTTCAATGTGTTACAAAGAAGAAACCGAACTGAACAAACGCTTCCAACGCACTTTGGACAAGAATGACTCCTGATAGTCCAAACTGAGCCAGACCATCACGGCTTTGCCCACCACATGGTCCTCAGGTACGAATCCCCAATACCGTGAATCTAACGAATTGTGCCGATTATCCCCCATCATCCAATAATAATTCATCCTAAAGGTGTACGAATCTGTGTCCTTCCCGTTGATCCAAATCTTGCCGGCGCGGACCTCCACCTTGTTGCCCTCGTAGACCTCGATCGCCCTGCGATATATGGTCAAATTATGGGTGTCCAAGGGCATACGCATCCCCGCGGCGGGGATCACCACCGGACCGTATTGATCAATGTTCCACGGATATTGCGCATAGTGAGGAAAGACTTCCTCGGTGAACATTTGGGCCGGGGCGGTATAAGGCTCTATAATCCTCACGTTCACAAAGTTTTTCATCTTGGCGGCATTCTCCTTGGTCAGACTGAAAATAAAATCTCCCTGCGCGGTCACTTGCCCCCCTTCGCTCACATCCATCTTGCGTAATACCAATGGGTTAAATCCGTTACCATCGGTTTGCAAATAGTAACGATGCTGGCTGTTCCTGGGCTCATCCACCAAGCGCCCGTTGATATACAAGGCCCGGTCCACCAGACGCAGGGTATCGCCAGGAATACCGACGCAACGTTTGATATAATTGTCGCGCTTGTCCACCGGACGCGTATCATCCATCGGGTAATTGAAAACCACTACATCGTTGTTACGGATCTTGCTCCAACCCCATAGTCGGTGATAACCCATAGAAGGCTTTTCTAAATAGGAAGGACCGCCCAACAGCGGCATAGTGTTATGGGCCAAAGGGAAAGCCAATAAAGTCATCGGGAAGCGAGGGCCGTAACTCAATTTGCTCACAAAAAGAAAATCCCCGACCATCAGGCTTTTCTCCATCGAAGGGGTCGGAATCGTGTAGGCCTCCACCACAAATGTTCGAATAAGGGTCGCTACCACCACCGCAAAGACAATGGCCTCCAGCCATTCCCTAGCCTTGGACTTGGTCCTGACGGGAGTCGCTTTGCCGGATTCAGGGGAACTTGAATTATTCTCTGGACGAAATGGATTCTGATTCATGAAAAAATTTTTATTTTTTGAGATATTTATGGGGATGGTTTGACGCCAATTCCAAATTCGTAAACCAAGAGCCCCCCCATCCATGACCCCACCGTGAGCAGGACCATGATCACGGTGAAAGCGCCCCAATAGATGCGATGCTCCTGCATGTTCATGGCTTTGGCCCGCAGCGTTCTCCACATGGCCATAAGGGTTGCCAATGCACCGTTCAGGTAGCCCATCAACTCATGCCTTTCCAGCCAATCGTGAGCTGCCTGCACCATGGGTTGCCTTTGAGTTTGCCCCAAAGCCTCCTCTCCAAGGCTGCCGCTAATCATCGCCAAAGCCAAAGCCGGAATGGCTGCGACTAGCATAATTCTCGACAAAAATTCCCACGAATCAGATTGCAAACCAATTCGGGGATGCATACGTGCAGTTTCGGCCAACCATGCGCCGGCAAGGAAAGCGATGGGGAAATGAACCAAGGCGGGGTGCCAAACCATTCGATCGAGAATCAGGGGATTTACCTTTTGGAACGACGCCTTGAGGATTAGGAAAGGAATTTCGACAAATCCAAACCAGGAATATTGGGAATCAAACCCTCGGTGGATTTTTTGAAAAGTTCTTTGTGGGTACGGTGGGCTTCCCGCAATGCGGCATCCACCGTGGAGGCCAATAACGCGTCCAAGACGGTAGCATTTTCGGGATTCAGGGAAGATGGCAGGGTCTTGATGGAAACGATTTTTTTGTTGGCGGTGCACACCACTTCTACCTCCCCGTTTTCGGAGCGTTGGGTCACCTCAATACGGTCACATTGGTTCCGGACATCCTCGACAGCCTCTTTGAGCTTGCCAATTTTGTCCATCATTCCAAACAAATCAAACATGATGCAGGGGGTTTAGTTCGCAAATTACGGCTCATGAACGTACAATCGGCCCTATTATTGACCGGGAGCCAGGAGATCCATCGAGTCCCCCAAATCCACAAGGGCCTTGAGCCCTTCTTTGGTGTAGGGAATCCCTTCCACAAGGCGTTTGGAACGCTGCTCCCACTCGGGCATGCCGTGCAGCACAAGACCTGCATCATGGAAGACCTGAGACCATCGTTCCATCCGTTGCCTATACACTTCATTGTCCATCAAGGCCTCGATGGCCAAGGCCCCAAAAGCATGCCCTATGCCAGGTCCAGGCCCACCAGTGGCAGGTTCCAAGAAATCCACAAAAGGCGGAACCCAAGGGCCGAAGGCAGCGCCACTCAACAAACCCGACCACAAATCCACCAAGGCACCCAGCCCGTACCCTTTGTGAACACCGCCCTCCGAGGTCGAACCCAAAGGCAGCAAGGCTCCACCTACTTGGAGCGCCCCTGGGCTGTTGGTCTCATGACCAGCTTGGTCCGTTGCCCAACCCAAGGGAATCGCTTGCCCTGCAGCAGCGGCCAATTCCAATTTACCATTGGATGCTGCCGAGGTTGCCATGTCCAACACCCAAGGAGGATGATGGCCCGCAGAAGGGAAGGCATAACACAAGGGATTGGTGCCTAAGATTCGCTTGTTCGATCCCAAGGGGGACACTAGCGGGGAGGCATTAGTCATGGCCCATCCCACCATGCCACGACCCGCCGCAACCAACGCGTGTTCTGCCGCAATACCAAAATGATTGGAATTGCGAACCAATACCTGGGCCGTACCGTACCGGCCCGCCAATTCTACCGCCTTCTCCATGGCCACTTGGCCCGCCACCAACCCCAAGGCACCATCGGCATCCAACACCGCCACCGCAGACATTCTTTGGGTCCACCGCCATTGAGGATCTGGATTGATACGTCCTTTGCGCCACAAACGCACATAGCCGGGCAAGCGGGCAACGCCATGAGAATCAATGCCTTTGAGGTCTGCCGCCACAAGCAACGCCGCCGCCATCCTGGCGTGGTCCTCGCTGCAACCAATGCGAAGAAAAACTTCCTTGACCCAACCTTTCAAAGCCTCCACAGACCAATACCCTTCAATTTCGCGAAGAGGTTTGGTTGAATCCGAAGAAGTTTGCATAGGGGAGGCGGCCTCGGGATTTTATTCCTTCAAACCCTGCGCAAGCACCTGTGCGATATGCAGGCTACGAACCCCAGCCATTTGACGGTCGGCATAGGCCTGCAAATGCATCAGACAGGACAAGTCCGCGCTGAGCAAATATTCCGCCCCGGTTGTTGCATAATGTTGAATTTTCTGATCGGCCATCGCAGTTGATATGCCCTCAAACTTGACCGCGAAGGTGCCTCCAAAGCCGCAGCAGGTCTCCCCGTCCGGGAGTTCAATCAATTCAAGCCCTTGAACTTGGGCCAAAATGTCCCTAACCTGGGATCGAATCCCGCATTCCCTCAAGGCCGAACATGCATCGTGGTAAGAAACCTTGTGGGGAAAATTAAAATTCAACGCCTTGAAACGAGGATGCGCATGCACAAATTCCACCCATTCATAAACTCTGGGACGTATGGCCTGCCAATCCGAAGCGCTTTGGCTATCTGCAGATAACAAATCTCCGTACGCATTGCGAATCATCCCTGTGCAGGAACTCGAGAGCAAGACCACCGGCCGAGGCACCCCGTTCTTGGCCGGGGCAAAGTCACGCAACCACTTGCAGGCCACAGGCTTAGCCTCCTCCCAAAATCCAGCATTGTACGCTGGCTGCCCGCAACATGTTTGACCAGGTGGGCAATACACCGTACAACCCAAAGCTTCCAATACCTTCACTGCCGCGAATGCCGCCTCCGGATAAAACTGATCCACAAAACAAGGCACAAAGAAATCCACTTCAACGCCAAAGTCACCAAAGTCCATACCGTTCATAAAATCACTCTTTTTCTTCAGCGATACACACCGCGTTTACGGTTAATGCCCAAAAAGTAAATTCCAATGATAAAATACAAGGCCAAAAAGAGGGCAGAATTACGCATGGAACCGGTCCACTCGTTGATGAAACCGAAGCTGAATGTCCCAAAGACAATCGCCAGCTTCTCCGTCAAATCGTAGAACGAAAAAAACGATGCATTGTTAAGCGTATTGGCTGGAATCATTTTGGCATAGGTGCTCCGTAACAACGTCTGAGTACCTCCCATGATGACCCCCACCACCGCGGCCATGATATAGAACTGGTATTCCTCGGTGACTTGAGCCGCCGCAATACAGACGGCAACCCAGATCAAGGAGGTCAGCATGAGCAAGCGAATATTCCCGTAGCGAGCCGCCCCACGAGCAAATCCAAACGAACCCGCGATGGCAATCAACTGGATCAGAAGTATCACCCCTATGAGGCGATCAGAGGACAAGCGCAGAACCTCCGCCCCGAAGAGCGAGGCCACCAACATGATCGTCTGCAGGCCAGCACAGGTGAAAAAGTAAGCCCACAGAAAGGTTTTGAGATCAGGCATTTGGCGTATTCGCTCGATGACAGATCGTAGTTCACCCCAACCGATTCGCAACCATCCCCCGATGCCATGAACAGGCAGCCCAGACCCGCTTGGCCTTTCGGTAGGCAACCCCCGTATCGTAATACGGGAAAAGCCCCACCACCACAGACCAACACTCACAAACGATAGCCTTGTGACCCCCGCGGTATCCATGTTCAACCAACCCGGATTGAGAATGAATAGCAGGTTGATGACCAAAAGCAAGACGGAGCCTACGTATCCGTAAGCAAAGCCCTTGGCACTGACCTTGTCCATTTGATCCTCGGTCACAATGACCGGAAGAAAAGCATTGTAAAACAATGCAGAACCTGCCCACGAAAATGCCGCAATCACAAAGCAGGCCATACCCCAGGCCAAGGTGGCACCTGTCATGAAATACAGGCCTAGGCAGGCCAGGCTACCCAGGGTGATGAACATGTTCATCATCATTTTGCGCTTGGCCCCGTAATCGGCCATACCCGACAGCAAAGGCGAAACGAAAGCCACGGACAAATAGGCCAAGGCCACAGCGTACGAATAAAGACTCCCTGCAGGCACTTCCCAAGAACCCCATTTCACAAAAGAAACCCATTCCGAACCTTCGCCCAATTGGTTGGCGACTTGCCGCGACCATCCGCGCTCCTTGGAAAGGGCTTCGGTTACCCCACTATAATAAATGGGAAAGATGGCCGAGGTAATGCAGAGATTGTACACCGAATTGGCCCAATCATAAAAGCACCAAGCTCGAATTACTTTGGGTTGGTTTTTGGGGGCTTCCGATTGAGGGGGTAATTGGTTCATCTCGAATTAAGGGCCATGGACAAAGCTAACCTGCGCGGGACCTGCCGCCAAGAAACAGTCCACCAAAACCTAGTAGAATCAAACAAATCGACCCCCATGATGTTATTCCCCTAATTATCATGAAAATTACCGTGGGACGGGTGGCCCATTTCAATGCTGCCCATCGCTTGTACCGACCCGATTGGGATGAGGCCCGTAACCGGGAAGTTTTTGGGAAATGCTCCTTGACCAATTACCATGGGCACAACTACGAAATGAAGGTCGAAGTAACCGGTACAGTGGATCCCGAAACAGGGTATGTCATCGACCTGAAGGTTCTTTCTGATTTAATCGCTAATAAAGTGACTGATCGTCTTGATCACCGCAATCTCAATCTTGATATTCCCGAATTTGCCAACCTCAACCCAACCGCTGAGCACATCTCCGCTTTAATTTGGAATATCCTCCGTGGTGAATTACCTGACCACTTGGATTTAAAAGTAATTTTGTATGAAACACCCCGAAATTATGCTATCTGCACGGGACCTTGAGCTCCTCGATGCCTACGAAAGAGGCGAACACCATCAGCCAGGTTCAACGGATACCCCGTTAAGAGAAGACGCTTTTGCCATGGATGACGATCTCAAAATGGAGTTAATTTCCAAACATTTTCGGGAAATCATGAATATTTTGGGATTGGATCTCACCGATGACAGTCTGCGTGGAACTCCGGACCGGGTGGCCAAAATGTATGTCAAAGAAATTTTCAGCGGCCTTAATCCTGCCAATAAACCCAAGATTGCGCTCTTCGAAAACAAATACGAATACAACCAAATGTTGGTCGAGAAGGATATCGTGGTCCACTCCAATTGCGAGCATCACTTTGTACCCATTGTAGGCAAAGTTCATGTGGCGTACTTCTCTTCTGGCAAGGTCATCGGCCTCTCCAAAATCAATCGTTTGGTCCATTATTATGCCCGCAGGCCGCAAGTCCAAGAGCGTCTGACCAAGCAAATTGCTGAAGGCCTCCAAGAAGTCCTGCATACCAAGAATGTTGCCGTCATCGTGGATGCGGCCCACCTATGTGTTTCGATGCGTGGTGTCCAAGACCATGGAGGCACCACCATCACCGCCTCGTACTCCGGAGTTTTCGAACAAGAGAACGTTCGCAGTGAATTCCTGAAGTACCTCGAAATCGGCAAGAATACCTGATGGAGACTTCGCTCGCCGGGCGTAGTTACCTCGTGGTAGGAGCTTCGTCTGGAATCGGCGCAGAGCTGGTTCGTCAATTGCATAATCGTGGTGCCCTTGTTTATGCTTGGGGTAGGCAGCCTCTCGAGGGAGTAACAAGCTCATGGACATTTTGGGATGTGTTATCGGGAGAGCCAGCCCCGGCAGCTTCTTTGCCAGAAACGCTTCACGGTCTGGCCTATATGCCAGGTAATATTCCGTTGAAGCCCTTCCACCGAACCTCCTTGGAGGAATTTCGTCAGACCCTAGACCTCAATTTGGTGGGCGCCGTCCAGAGCATCCAAGCGGCCCTCCCAGCACTCAAAAACGCAGGGGGGTCCTCTGTGGTCTTAATGAGCACGGTCGCGGCCCGCGTTGGTATGCCCTTTCACAGCTCCATCGCTGCGGCCAAAGCAGCCTTGGAAGGCCTTACCCTGAGTTTGGCTTCCGAATACGCCGGTCAACAGATTCGCTTCAACGCCGTCGCCCCCTCATTGACCCGCACTCCCCTTGCAGGGTCCTTACTTTCTACTCCTGAGAAGGTGGAGGCCTCTGGCAAAAGACATCCCTTGGGCCGAGTAGGCGAAGCCTCTGAACCAGCGGCTGCGATCAGGTTCCTGCTGGATCCTGAATCTTCCTGGGTCACCGGGCAAGTCTGGGGCGTGGACGGTGGAATGGCCAACCTCAAAGGTATTTGATGCCCTCCAATCCCGTTCACCTGCATTGGTTTCGCAGGGACCTGCGCTTGGACGATAACCAAGCCTTGAAATTGGCCCTGAACAGCGGGGCCAAAGTGCAAGGGATCTTCATCTTCGACCGCAATATCCTAGATAAACTGGACCACAAACAGGATGCGAGGGTCATGTTCATTCATCGCACCCTTCAAGCCATGCATCACGAATTGCAAGCTTACGGGAGCGGATTGAAAGTCTATTACGGGCAACCTGAGCAAGTATGGTCCAAAATTGTGGAGGAGATACCGGTTCGTCATGTGTTCTGGAACAGGGATTACGAACCCTATGCCCGTGAACGAGACCAGGCCGTCACGGCATTGTTGCAACAAAGGGGCATTGCGATAACCACCGCCTCGGATCATTGCCTCATGGAGCCAGGAAGGGTCTTGAAAGGGGATGGAACGCCCTATACCGTCTTTACCCCTTTTGCCAGGCGTTGGCGGGATTTGATCACCGGCAACGAACTGCAACCCGTTCCAATCACCGAGGAGGAAAAGCAACGATGGGCAAGCCAACCCAAGAAAGCCTTGACGCCGACCCTGGAGGATATGGGTTTCCAAGATTCTTCCATTCCTTGGCCGGAATTGCAAATTAATACCAATGTGTTACAAAAATATGCCGAACAGAGGGATATCCCCTCCTTGGAAGGCACCAGCCGCCTGGGGTTGCACCTTCGCTTTGGAACCCTCTCGGTTCGAAAGCTTGCATCGAAGGCGATTACCCTAAGCGATACCTTCATGAACGAATTGATTTGGAGGGATTTCTACCAAAGCATTTTGTGGCATTACCCCCACACGGTGAATCGAGCATTCAAGCCGGCCTACGATCATATTGCATGGCGGAACAATCCGGAAGAATTCGAGCGTTGGTGCCAAGGGAATACGGGTTACCCCATCGTCGATGCCGGAATGAGGCAACTCAAAGAAAGCGGGTGGATGCACAACAGGGTGCGGATGATTGTCGCCAGTTTCCTGACCAAGCATTTACTGATTGATTGGCGTTGGGGCGAAGCCTGGTTTGCCACGCACCTCCTGGATTACGATTTGGCGAGCAACGTAGGAGGTTGGCAATGGGCCGCCGGATGCGGTAACGACGCGGCACCGTATTTCCGCGTTTTCAACCCGTATGAACAGACCCGCAAATTCGACCCCCAAGGGCATTATATCCACCGCTGGGTTCCCGAAGTGGATGAACTTACGTATCCTGCGCCAATGGTGGACCATGCCCAAGCTCGGCTTAGAGCCTTGGCTACCTACAAGGAGGGACTTGCCTCGGTAGATTCCTCCAAGTAAGTACACCCCGGGATTTCGGTAATCAATTTGGGCCCAAAGGCCTGGGCCGGCGTAAGGAAGCCCACCATCCCCCTGTGCTTAAGCTCGGGGATTCGCTGCACCAGATGGACTGCGCTAAGGGCCGTTAAACGATAACTTTCAGGCAATTGCAGCCTTGCTTCCACTGAGACCCCCGAAGGATTGGTGATGCGCCCGTACACCATCGCAGATCCATGCTCGAGTTCAAGGGGTGATGGACCCCATACCGAACGATCCACTTTGCCCTGTAAAAATCGGCGGACCATTCGCATTCTTAACAACGGATTAAAAATAAATTGGAATTTCAGGATACGGTGTAAAAGCCGTGAAGCCGTGGTCATTGTTACGATATGGGGTATGCCCGTGCAAATCCCAGCGGTGAATAAATCTCCCCAAGGAATGCTGATGCACCATGAGCTTCGATCACCCCAATCAATGCGTTCCAAAAGACGTCCTACCGGACGCGGTTGTATTTTCCCATCGACTCTCTCAGCTCCCGATTCACCAATTCGTGTCAACAAGGACGATAAAGTGCCATGGGAAATTCGGCTTCCAAAATTCCCAAAGGCGAGCATCAAACGATCCCCGTCCGGGCAACGCTCGGCCAAATGCATCGCCATGCAATCGGTAGGGACCACATCAAAGCCGATGGCCGGCATCAACACAATGCCCGCCTTCTTGGCTTGATCGTTCATACGGTGCAATCCTTCCAGGACCGCCAGCTCCCCAGTGATGTCCAGGTAGTGAACGCCCGTTCGCAGGCAGGCTTTGGCCAATGCCCGGTAGGTGTGCACAAAGGGTCCAGCACAATGCAAAACTGATTCCAAACCCCGAAGACCCTCGACAATCGCCTCCGAGTCCTCCAAAGCAAAGACCCTGTAGTCCAATCCGTGTGATAGCGCCAATTCACGGACCTTGGTCGCGTTACGACCGGCTAACACCGGACGCAATCCTTGCGTTACCGCATGCGCCACCACCAAACGACCGGTATAACCCGTCGCTCCATAAATCATCCACAGTAAGGGCGCGCTCATATTCTGTCATCGACCTAGCGCTTAACCATCCTTACCCATCATCGCCAAGGCCAAGGCTTGCTCCGTTTGCCCTTGTTCCAGCAAGAGGCTGATCCGAAGGACCAGCTCGGAGCGCCCTTCCGGGCTTGAGGGTTCGAAAGTAGGCGCAGTGAATTGCTCCTGGAAAATTTCTTTACATCGTTCTATGTTTGGAATCGAGGGCTGATTCCCCAATCTGGCCAAGCGGTTACCATCCAAGGTTCCGTATTCTTGGAGCCATTTTGGCAAAGCATCCACACCAATACCGCAAGTTCTCAGCGGCTTCTCCACCTCGAACAAGCCCATGGACGAACGGGTGTACCAATCCCCCCCTAGCCTGGCAACGGCATCTACAGCATAGGGATCGATGGAACCCGTGGGCAAGAGGACCTCACGAGCTACATGAAAATAAACCACTTCGCAAATCACCAAATTACCCGCCCCACCTTCTGTGCCCAATGGCTTAACTTCCATGACTTTACATTCCATTTGCACAGGCGATTCGGCTACCCGGGGCGGGGCTACCTTCAAGGAAGGCCATGCTGTCAATCCTACCTTTTGAAATTCATTGACCCCATCGGCGTATTCCGAAGAAGCCAAGGAAACCTGTTCAACCAAAGCGAAGGGCACGACCTGAATCACCACCTCGGGAATTTCCATAACATTGCGTAAGGTATGCTTGGAACTCCCATCGCGTACCCGCAATGCGGGCGAAAAGATCAATACCGGAGGATTGGCGCTGAATACATTAAAAAAACTAAAAGGCGACAAATTAACTTCCCCATGTCGGTTAATGGTCGATGCCAACGCCACCGGCCTTGGCCCTACTGCGCCTTGCAAAAGGTTCTGAACCGACATCGTGTCCAAATTGGCAGGGTCCCACCCTTCAAAATGCCATGAGGTACCCGATGGGGTGGTTGCCGAGCTCATTGAGGGGTCTTCTTGAGCGCGAGGATTGAAAAGGCATCCGGATCCGCCACGATCGTATTGGTCAGCGTCCCGAGGCCCGTGATTTCCAATTCCATAACATCCCCTGGGGCCAACCAACGGGGTTGATAGCCTTCGGGGTCCAAGCGCCTGCCGGTGCCGTTAAGTTCCAGAAAGCAACCCGTGCCTACCGTACCGGATCCAATAACATCACCCGGCATGATGTAGGCCCCGTAGGCACAGCGTTCAATAATTTCGGCGAAGGTCCAGTCCATATCCTTCATGTTCCCCCTCGATACTTCAACCCCGTTCAGCCTGGCCTCCATTTCCAGGGCCAATGAGCGTCCAGTATGACCCGCTTTGGGAGGGCAAGCCCAAGTTTCCAATTCGTCGGGGGTGACTAGATAAGGCCCCAAGGCGGTTGCGAAGTCCTTGCCCTTGGCGGGACCCAGGCTCAGGAGCATTTCCTCCATTTGCAAGGTCCGCGCACTCCAATCGTTCATGATGGTGTACCCGGCAATGTAGAGATCGGCCTCCTCGGCGCGGACATTGCGACCAGCTCTTCCGATCACCACCGCAACTTCCAACTCAAAATCCAATTGCCGGAAATGATCGGGCATGCAGAGCACAGACCCTGGCCCGATAATCGCCTGATGGTTGGTGAAATAAAAAATAGGTTGATGGTCAAATTCTGGGATCATATCAACCCCCCGATTCCGACGAGCCGCGGCCACATGTTGCCTGAAGGCATAGCCATCCCGGCATGAGGCGGGCCTGGGTACCGGCGCAAGCCAATCCTTGGCCTCCAAGGCCAAAGGCTTGATGGGGGCATCCCCTTGGAGTACTCGTTGCTCAAGACCGCGCAGGGCATCCATGGCGGCCTCGCCTTGCTCCAAGAAGGCCATCATATCGGGTCCGCATTGAGGATTCCAAGTACTTGCATCCCAGGCTTGTTCCGCAGCCCAAAGGGCTACCCTGTCTTTTCCGGATGTTGAACGGTACGATATTAATTTCATAGCTATTCGATCAGGCCCCAAAGGTAAGGAACCTACCCATGCGCCTTGCGAAGGATGTCAATGGCATCGTGCAATTCCCCTTCAGAAATATTGAGCGGCGGAGCCAAGCGAAGTCGTCCCTCGTTGAACAAGAACCAATCCACCAATAGGCCTGCCTGCCAGCATCTGCTTATCCATTCCCTTGCCTTCATGGGGTCAATTTCCAATTCCAATCCAAGAAGTAATCCCCTTCCGCTTAGATGAATAGGGAATCCTGATTCAAGTGACCATTCCTTAACCCGGCCAGCAATAATTTCATGAGCCATCATGGCCCTTGCAGCCAAACCTTGGTCCCGAATCACCTCCACGACCGCTACTGCGGCGGCGGCACAAACCGGATTACCCCCGAAGGTGGTTAGGTGCCCTAAGGGGGGATCTTCCGCGAGATGTTGCATCATAGAGGAAGATGCCGCAAAGGCACCTATCGGCAAGCCACCCCCGAGGCCTTTGGCCATGACCACCACATCAGGGACAATACCGTCATGCTGAAATCCAAACCATGTCCCGCAACGCCCCAGCCCTGTTTGGATCTCGTCAAAAACCAGGGCTATACCGAATTGACGGCATCGCGCTTCCAAAGCCTTCAGCCAGCCAGGATCCGCGGGCAAGGCACCCGCCTCTGCTTGCACAGCCTCCACAAAAACCCCGGCCACCCGCTCATCCAAAAAATCCAGACAGCCTTCATCGTTGTAATCCAACAAATAGGTCTCCGGGAGCAAGGGTCTATACGGGCTGCGGTACATCTCCGAGCCCAATATGCTCAAAGCACCTTGAGTCCCTCCGTGGTAGGCATTTCGAAAGGAAACCAAACGAGTCCTGCCGCTTACCTTTTTCACCAATTTCATAGCCCCTTCGATGGCCTCAGCGCCGGAATTGGCGAAGTAAACCTGGTCAAAGGAAGGTCCCAAAAATTCATGCAGCAAAGTCGCCAAACGGACCTGTGGGTGTTGCACATGTTCACCATAGACCATGGTATGCCAATACCGGTCCAATTGCTCGGTTACCGCCCGATGAACGACAGGATGACGGTGCCCTACAATGCTCACCGAAATTCCCGAGATAAAATCAAGGTAGCCCTTGCCGCGGTAATCGTAAATGTAAGATCCCTCCGCGCGGTCCACCTCCAAGGCCATGGACCAAGGCGAGGTTGGAGCGATATGCTTCCTGAACAGGTCCCTTAAATGGCTATGCTCCACAGGAGCAAACTTAGCGCCTGCCGCGGTTGGGGCGCATAGGTTCCCTGCGATCTTGGATTCGTCGAATCAACTCTTTCTGGAATTCCCTTTCGGCTTGGTGCAAAACCACAAGTCTGCGTGATGGCAAAATGCCCTGCATGGATTTACGGAAATTTCTTTCGAGCTGCAATTCCTGTTCTCGAATGCTAAGCATTTCATCCAAGGCAGCGTTTGCTTTGTCGTCGCTGGAATATCCTCTGGTTCTAGATTCATCTATGAGGTCACGAATTTTGGCCCTAAGGTCTTCGCGTTGTTCATCGTATTGGTTATACACAGGCCAAAATTTCTCCGCTTCCTCGGAGCTGAGGCTCAATTCCTTGGTGAGGTAGGCAACCCTGGCCGCTTTGATTCTTTCTTGGGGCAGGGCTTCGGCCGTTGCCGCCAAGGTGCAGAGGAAAGCAAAAACGAACAAGTACTTCATCATGGCTTTATTTTGAATAATAATTTTCATGTAAATAATTGATTTATATTGTCTTGATATTAGATATTTAAATTAACGATTAAAATTCAGCCTCGGTCTCCTCCACCAAAATACCTAAGTCATGCGGCAAGGAAGGGAGGGCTTCATGCAAGGTTATAGGCTCACAGGTTAACTGATCAGCCCATTCGCTGAGGAGAACATGGTTGTTAGGATCTTGTTCCACTACCTCTTCTAAGATCTCCAAATTTGCGGCCTGCAGAACCGCTTCGTGCGCCTCCTCGATGCGAAGGTCTGCCAGCAACGCCGAAGACGAATTGGCCTCGATGGTAGGCTCATCACCGGACCACCAAAGACGCCCCAGAAACCAGGCCCCCACGACCAGTGCCAGGCTTGCCGCGACTGCCCAAGCCCTGGCATTTCCTGTCCAAGTCAGGATGACGGTCCTGCCATGAGAATTCATCCCCTTCGCATTGTCGGCCTTCTCCAAACGTGTCAAAACACGCTGGGGCAATTCGTCATAATACCCTTCGGGAACTGGATAGTCTTGACTGAAAGGTATCTTGGGGTGGCTTTGGAAATCCATGGAGGTTAATGAATGATTTATGGACATAACGAGGCGGCGATTGGTTTAACGGCGCTTCAAGATTGCCTCTACTTTTTTGAAGGCAAAGTGATACGAGGCCTTGAGAGCTCCTTCGCTGATGCCCAGGATTTCCGACATTTGCTCGTAAGGCAATTCGTCGTAGTACCTCATCTGGAACACCATACGCTGCTTAGGGGGCAGCCTCAGCAACGCCTTCTCCAACAAGTATTCTGGCGAATCTATACTCTCCTGGTGGGTCACCCTTTTCAGCTCAGCCTCCATGCGGACAGTGTCGTCACTTAGAGAAAGCATATGCCGTCGTTTCTTTTGGCTCAAATGAGAGAGGCACAAGTTCGTGGCAATTCGGTAAAGCCAGGTGTACAGACCGGAACGGGATTCAAAGCGGTCTAGGTTTTGATAGCAACGAATAAAGGTGTTTTGCAGAATATCGTCGGTTTCATCATGGTCCAATACCATGCGGCGAATATGCCAATACAAGGCTTTGCGGTATCGCTCCATCAACTTGGTAAAGGCCCGGTTGCGGGTATGCTCGTTGGCAAATTCAGCGAGTAGTTCAAGCTCCCAGGCCTTCTGGGCGGATAAGCCTTCCTGCGATGACAACGAGTCCGTTGAATCTGACACAGTGTTAAGACTCGCCCTCTTGGCCCAGGTTTAAGACGGAAAGTTCAACGAGATAGTCCATCAACGGCCAGCGGGGTAAAGGCTTCTCGCCCATGGACTCCACAGCGACCTTCCCATGGTCCATGAGAATGCGTGCAGATGTCGCAATCATGGCCGCATTATCGGTACACCAAGTCAAAGGCGGAATATGAACCTTGCAGCCCAATTGCTCGCCCAATGCCAACATGCGGGAACGCAGCAAGGAATTGGCCGCGACACCACCTGCGAGGCCCAGGCTTCGTGGTTTCCTCTGCCCAGCATGATGCAGGACGGGTTTCATGAGCACCTCGACTACATTGGCCTGAATGGAAGCACAAAGATCGCGAAGGGCCGAATCCCTGCGATCCTCAAGGTCAGGTTTATGCTTTGCCAGATAATACAAAACACTTGTTTTCAATCCACTAAAGCTGTATGCCTCATTTCCTAATTGAGGCATGGGCCAGGAATACGCCCCTGAATCGCCTTGCGCCGCCAAACGATCCAATACAGGCCCACCCGGGTAAGGCAGCCCTAACATTTTGGCACATTTATCAAAGGCCTCCCCTGCCGCATCGTCTAAGGTTGCACAGAGGGAGCTTCCCTCCAACCAAGATTCCATCCAAACCAAATGGGTATGCCCACCTGAAACCGTCAAGGATAGCATAGGAAATATGCCTTCCTCAAGCTCCTGTTCTACAAAATGCGATACCAAATGACCATGCAAATGATTGACCCCAATCAAGGGAATATCCAGCGATAGGGCCAAACCTTTGGCAACTGCAGCACCCACCATCAACGAGCCCATCAAACCCGGGCCTCGGGTGTAGGCAATGGCCTTAATATCGGACCAAGAGGTCGAAGTGTCGTGTATTAAATCATTGATAATTAATGACAACCACTCCTGATGAGCCCTGGATGCCAACTCCGGGACCACTCCACCAAAGCGCTGATGCTCCTCCTGCCCCGATTGCCTCATCCCTATCAAACGATGCCCCTTCAGCAAAGCCACGGAGCTATCATCGCAGGAACTTTCGATGGCGAGTATTATTGGCATTAGAAAATAATAATAGAAAACTTAGGCTTTTTTAATACTTGTAACATCCTACAGCTTGTTACGTTTAAAGTGTAAAAATGGCTTAATTTTCATAGATTTACGCTAAAATCAATTATGAAAACCCTTTTTTCCTCCAAAAATATCATTACTTACGTCAAGGGTTCTTAATCCGTAGCTTATTTCCTTTCCCATGGAAAATCCAATTTCCCAACCCAATTCACGTTGGGGACGTTTCGCCAAAAGGCTAGGGATAATCTTGGGTATAACCACAGGTTCAGGAATTTTGATAATAGGACTTATGTTGGGAACAGGATTGGGACAAAAATGGCTTTTGGAATTTGTCTGCAATGACCTATCCAATAGGCTAGGGGTCAAAGTGCAGGCCCATGGCTTGTCTATCACTATGGACAAATTGGCCTTGGAAGAGGTCTTGTTTTTAGGATGCCAAAATGACACACTCGCAATAGTCCACCGCGGCGAGGTACGGTGGAAATCCTTGGATCCATGGGATCACCAATACCGCCTTGGATCCGTCGACATTGACCGCATCAGAGTTTGGGTCAAGCCCTCCAATACAAAGGATAGCACATCGTTGAGCACCAATTGGGACTGTGTATTCCGCAATGCCCAACGTACCAAGACTCACGAGAGCGTAAATCTCTCTTTCACCCTCAACAGATTCCGGGCTCGCGAAGTCATTTGGATAGTTTCTGGATACCCCAAGGCCATTGATTGGATGCCCACCACGACCTCAAACTTAACCTTCAAAAAGGTCCGATACAGCGATAACCGTTGGCAGTTTGATTATTCATTCAAACAACTTTTAGCCCATAGCGCCTATCCTTACGCTGCAAAAGGCCATATTACCGGATTTTCGAACGGTGAACTTCGGGTTAGTCGATCATTCATTAAGCATCCAGAAGCTGAAATAGAAATTCCTTTGCTTACCAAAAACCCCTCCCAACCCTTAACCCTAAGCAATACCAAAATTCAAATTGCTGAAGGTCACCTAAACCGCTGGATTCCTGCTCCAACGCCATGGCCAGCCACAACAATCCATTGCCCTGTAACAAAATGGGATAAAGGTCGATTTTTTTGGGATAATGTTACAGCACGCCTAGCAGGCGGGTTGACCGCATGGTCTACCGGGTATTGCAACATGAAACTGCCCGACGCTCAAAACAAAGCTCATAAGTTCTATCCGGACAGTTCACTTCATTTAACTTATAGGTTAGAGTCACAACCGCAATGGGAAAGGGTCCTAACAGCTATTTTGTCCAATTCGGAGTTTTATTATCCGGGCTCAACAGGTAACATCACACCTAATATAATTCAAGCCTATTTACCCGATCCTCAAAATTGGAATATGTTGGGCCAAATAACTAACGGGTATTGGGGTTTGAGCACTGATGGCGAATTAAATAGCGGAATTAGTCGCCTAAAATTTGAAGCAATTTCCGATTCTACCTTGACAAATTGGCTGGGCAACGCAAGTCTCAATGGCTATACCCTATCTGGCTCAATGCGCCCATCGAATCGTTTAGCACAAAGCGGATTCCCGACATTTGAGGGCTCCCTCGGGTCAGCCGTTGCAAAGTGGTCCTTTCAAAAAGGAGATTTAGTCAAGGCACAAATCCATTTAGACTCTGTAGAACAGGGTAACGAAATCTACAGAAATTTACAGGGCTCCATCGAATTGAAATCAAATTCCTTCACTGGACAAATCCAGATCCGCGATACCTTACATCAACTACAATCGGAATGGTCCGGACTTTTTCGCAATGGCACCCTTGAACGACTTGTAGGCAACGGGAGTATTGATTTGCAATTCCCGTTGAATCCTGAGTTCAAAGGTCCGCTTCGTGTACTTGGCAACTTTAGTTACCAAGATACAGCGAATATTATCTACGCTAAACTTTCGGATGGCTTACTTCACTCAATTGACCATCGATTAAACGTAGAAAACGCGGTATTAACCATTAAAAATGGGGCAAGTGTCCCGGCCATTCAATTAACGGTAAACCGTGATAGTGTTCACTGCATAGGAATTATCCGCAAGAGTCATTTTAAGCAGGTTTATGACCAGGTATTCAATTTCATTGTCGGAAATTCCCCTTCCATTGACCCCGAAATACCTTTTAGAACCTATGTAACAATCCATAATTTAAATGATTACCTACCGTTTTTATCAAGACCACCTATATCCAAGTGCGGACAGGTTGTAGGTACAATGCAATGGTCCAGAAACCAATACGGACTTGATACTTCATGGAATAGATTGATTCGGGTCAATCTAGGATTGCCAGAATGGAAAAATTGGACTGCACAAAGCGCGGACCTTGTTTCTGAATCATTTGGCCCTTCACTTTTGGCAAAACTAGACATCAATAACCTCCAACAGAATGGGATAGATTTGTTTCGAAATATCCGGTATCAACAAGTTCGGAATAATTACATGTCCTCCATTCGCATTGAAGGTAAAGACTCCGCGAAGACAAATTCAGCCTTTTTCATTGGTTCCTTGAACACCGCAGGCGGCCAATGGGTTCTTGGAATTGACAGCCTCAAATTCCAAATCAAAAACCAAGAATGGTCCTCCACTTCAGGGGCCAAAATTCGAAAATACGGAGATGTTTGGGACCTTGACTCAATCCAATTAACCCATGGGGCCTCCATGCTTTCTATTAACGGGTTACTTTCGAATAAACTTGGAAATCGAATTACCCTTGATATTCGAAATTTAGGTCTTCAACAGTTGATGGCCTTTTCTGGCAAAAAAAGCAGTTTGTTAAACGGCACAGTTAATGGGAAAATTACTGGAGACGGCTTGTTGAACCAGCTCAATCTAACAGGAGAGCTGCGTATTCCCCGACTGCAATTGCAAGGGATGAACTTGGGTGAATTATCGATTCAATCCACTTTTGTGCCACAGAACAACCAGCTCGTCCTCCAAGCAAAACTTGATAACGGAGAAGCCCAGCCAGCTACAGTTAATGGATGGATTAATACCAATGAGCCCAGCCTACCCTGTGATTTTGTAGCCAAATTGGATATGGCCCCCCTGCAATTATTGGAATTGGCGTTAAAACCTGCAATGGACAGTATTCGAGGTGCGGCCAATGCCGAAATTCGTCTGACCGGCAGCTTCAAGGAACCACAAATGCGAGGATCAATTCGCATGAATGATGCTAGTTTTCGAATTCCATTTCTCAAAAATTCATATAAAATATCAGGAGACGTTCAAGTTGAGCCGGGCCAATTTATTTTTCCTAATAGTTTCGTCCAAGACAAAGAAAGGGGTCAAGCCAAAATCACTGGCATTGTCAACCATCGTAACTTCCGTGAATGGGCCTACAGGTTTGAAATGGATAGCGCCAATGATCTCTTGGTTTTGAACGAACCCCAATTGATCAAAGGAGACTACTACTTTGGTTTTGGAAAAATCAATGGCAACGGGTGGATTAAAGGCGATGAAAAATCAACCCAAATCCAAGTCAGCGCAGAGGCCGTCAAAGGAAGTCGGCTGATCATTCCTCTTGATGACCTCAATAAAGAGCGTACATACAATTTCATTCGTTTTAAATCCAAAAAAGGGTCGATAAATAAAGATCAAGAATCAATCAATGAACAGGCAGTTTCATTGAGGGGTTTAGAGTTTAACCTGGGACTGACACTGAACCCAGGATGCGCAGTTACTCTTCTTCTTGACAGACGGTACGGCGATCAAATCAAAGGTACTGGAAACGGGAATTTAAACCTGTTACTCACTAGAGAAGGGGATTTATCACTTACCGGAAATTATATTTTTGAACAAGGCAATTACACGTTTAACCTTGTGAATATTGTTAACAAAAATTTTGATATCAAGCGTGGTGGGCGAATCGATTGGAATGGAGATCCATATGCGGGCATTATGCAGATAGAAGCCGCTTACAAGCAATTTGCTTCAGTTAGAAATTTACTGGGAGCGAATGAAATAGTACAGACGGATCGCCGCAACATCATGGCTGTTGAGACCTATCTCAACCTTTCGGGACCTATTCTTCAGCCATCGGTTAAGTTCCGCCTCAACCTCCCCACGATTATTGATAACAATCCGAACGATTTACTTGTTCAGCAAATCACACGAATTAATAACAATGAACAAGAGTTAAACAATCAGGTCCTCGGCTTATTGGTTTCGGGCCAATTCATTCCTTCAGAGAGTTTAAACTCAGCAAACTTTGGTATTTCCACTGGGGCAACTGCGTTCAATTCGGTAACAGAAATGTTGACGACTCGTTTGAGCAATTTACTCAACAATTCGTTAGGCGGTGGGGTAAATCTTGGAATTAATTATCGAGGAGATCTGGGTACAGGTATTTTGAATTCAAACAATAATGTTGGCAGCACCCTTGCAGATAGTAACCGAAGAGATCTCAATGTAGCCCTGAATACCACTTTGTTCAATAACAGGTTAGTTATTGACGGGAATTTGGGTTTGGGAAACAGCCTTCAAGTGAATTCTCGAAACATGGCCGGAGGAATTAATCTGGAATACCTTATCAACCCCAGTGGAACAATTCGTGCCAAGGCATTCAATCGTCCTGACGATCGCATTCTATTCAATCAAAGCCAAAATCTGAACTACCGTCAAGGAATTGGCATCTCGTACAACAGGAATTTTAATCGATGGAGTGAACTCATACGAAAAAACCCCCGTCAATGACGAGGGTTTCTTTGAGCTAAATTCATTAATCCTGAATGAGGATTCTTTGAGGTGGCTTTTACAAATAAGCTACTGCCTTTTACAAATAAGCTGCTGCTAGGCGTTGTTTTCTGAGTTATCCTCCGACCCCGCTTGATCTTTAGATGCCTGAGACTCGGCGATTGGTTCCGCTTCGTTATGGCTATCCAATTTGTCCATAGCATCACGTGCTGCCTTCTTTTCACCTGCGAGGATTTGTTCACGTAAATCAGATAACGCGCTCAATTCACCCATGGTTCCCGAATCATTGGAAGAATCTTGTTTAGCCTTAGCCTGATATTTGGCCACTTCTTGCTCCTCTCCGGAACGCTCTTTGTCTTTGGCCTCCTGCCAGGTTCTAGCATGAGATGCTACAATGCGACGATTTTCTTTGTTGAATTCAATGATTTTGAATTCGGCCTTCTCTTCCAAACGTAATGCCTTGCCGTCCGCTTGTTGCAATTGTTTCTTGGGAACAAAAGCTTCAACACCGTAGGAAAACTGAACCATTCCACCCTTGTCGTCTATGCTGACAATGGTTCCTTGGTGCAAAGAGTTCTCAAAGAAAATTGTGGAGAATGTATCCCACGGATTTTCTTCAATTTGTTTGTGCCCAAGGCTCAAACGACGAGACTCCGTATCTATATCCAGCACAATTACATCCAACATTTGATCTTTTTTCACGAATTCTGAGGGATGATTGATTTTCTTGGTCCAGGACAAATCGCTAACGTGAACCAAGCCATCCACCCCTTCACCCAACTCTACAAAAAGACCAAAATTGGTGAGGTTGCGAACACGCCCATTGAGACGCGTGCCGACAGGGAATTTCTCGCGAATGGTAATCCACGGATCCGGGGTGAGTTGCTTGATACCCAAGGACATTTTGCGCTCTTCCTTGTCAATGGATAAAATAACAGCCTTAACAGTTTCTCCTTGCTTGATGAAATCCTGGGGATTCCGCAGATGCTGTGACCAACTCATTTCAGAAACGTGGACAAGGCCTTCCACACCGGGTGCGATTTCCAAAAAGGCACCATAATCTGCGACGGTCACTACTTTCCCTTCGATAATGGAGCCGGATTCCAAATTGGCAGTAGCAGTCTCCCAAGGATGAGCCGTTAATTGCTTCATTCCAAGGCTAATACGTTTACGCTCATCATCGAAATCAATCACCACCACCTGTACCTTATCGTCTAACTTGACCAATTCCGAAGGATGCGAAATCCTGCCCCAACTCATATCGGTGATGTGTAGCAATCCATCCACTCCTCCAAGGTCTACAAAGACCCCGAAATCAGTCATATTTTTAATAGTCCCTTCCAAGACCTGTCCCTTCTCCATACGGCTCATGATCACCGCTTTCTGGGCTTCGATATCACTCTCAATCAGAATTTTGTGGGATACGACGGCATTCCTTAGAACCGGATTGATCTTAACCACCTTGAACTCCATAGTCTTGCCCACATATTGATCGTAATCACGAACCGGTTTGACATCGATTTGTGAACCAGGCAAGAAGGTTTCGATACCGTCAATTTCAACGACCAATCCCCCTTTAGTTCGGGATTTCACCTTACCTTGGATGATCAAATCTTCTTCGTGAGATTTAACAATACGCTCCCAGGCGTTCATTATCCGTGCTGCTTTGCGCGATAACAACAAGTGTCCGTTCACATCCTCGCGGTTAATAATCAGCACCTCCACCTCATCGCCCACTGAAAGATTGGGCATGTCGCGGAATTCAGAGCGGGCTACCATACCATCGGATTTGAACCCAATGTTGAGAATCACATCCCTTTCGGAGATACCAGCCACGATGGCATTAACCAATTCGTTGCTCTGAACTTGATTAAGACTCACAGAGTACAAAGACTCCATTCGGCTCCTTTCTTCGGAGCTATAGTTGCTTTGATTACCAGACCCAATTGACCAATCGAAATCGGCCATGGGAACTACGGATGCCGTTGAGGCGGAATTGGGGGTAAGTGTTTGGTTTTCAGTCATTTATATTGTTTCCTTCCTGCTTTGGATTAAAGCGAGCGCAAAGATAATCCGAAACAACCGATTTGGGCCATTTGTCAAGCAAGGCCCTGTGGATGATTACCTGAAGAACAAGCCGAAGGTTTATGAATTACTTAGGTTTATCGGTCATTTTGACAAATATTATCTCGGATTTCGGCCAAAATGACCGAATTGCTTCGCAAAAATCAAGCTCAAACCGATGGCAAGAGATTTGGGGAGAAATTGACATGAACACCGACAAATTCACCGACAAAGTCAAACAATGTCTGCAGGAGGCTCTTCAAGGGATGGAAGCAGGGCGACAGGATTCCATTCAGACACCTCACCTTCTGGAGGCTTTGTTCGAAGTAGACGAGGCCTGGATGGGCAGTTTGCTTCAAGGTACGCCCGTCAAAGCGAATGAAATTCGTCGTCAAAACTTAGCGAACCATCAAGGACTCCCTGTTAGGCCCAAAACCAAAACCCTGCATGATTCACCCGTTTGCCTTGATTCCCTCGCCAACCAGGCCTTGATTAGAGGATTAGCCCATAGCCAAGCTATGGGGGATCAGTTTTTGGGTGTGGAACATTTGCTGATGGGCCTCTCCGAAAATTCCGATGCAACAGGTGAGCTATTGCGCAGCAACGGATTAAGTTCAACCAATCTTTTTCGCCTCTTTCTTAAATTACGCAAAGGACAAAACATCATGGAAGCATCCAAAGACTCCGAATACCAAGCCCTGACCAAATTTGCCCGAAACCTCAATGCCCTAGCCGCCGAGGGTAAACTAGATCCTGTTATTGGCAGGGATGAGGAAATTCGTCGAGTCATTCAGATTTTGACCCGTCGAACCAAAAACAATCCCCTCCTCATCGGAGAACCCGGGGTGGGCAAAACCGCTATCGCCGAAGGGATCGCCCAGCGCATCGTGAAAGCCGATGCCCCAGAAACCCTCAAAACCAAGGAGGTTTACGCCTTGGACATGGCCGCTTTGGTTGCTGGAGCCAAATACAAAGGCGAGTTTGAGCAAAGACTCAAAAGCGTGGTTCGTGAGGTCACCCAAAGCGACGGACAAGTCATCCTCTTCATTGACGAAATCCATACCTTGGTTGGCGCAGGCGGTGGTGAAGGCGCCATGGATGCTGCCAATATTCTCAAGCCAGCCTTGGCAAGAGGAGAACTTCGGGCAATCGGTGCAACCACCCTGGATGAGTACAGAAAATACTTCGAAAAAGACAAAGCCCTTGAGCGAAGATTCCAGCAGGTTTTGGTGGAGGAGCCTGACCGAGCAGATGCCATCAGTATACTTCGCGGCCTCAAGGAGCGGTACGAAAATCACCACCGCATCCAAATCCGTGATGAAGCCATCATCGCCGCCGTGGATTTGTCCGAACGCTATATCCCGCACCGTTTCCTTCCGGATAAAGCCATCGACCTTGTGGATGAAGCCGCCTCAAGACTTCGCATACAGATTGATTCCATGCCCGAAGCCCTGGACGAACTCAACCGCAAACTCATGCAGCTCGAGATCGAAAAAGAAGCCATGCTTAGAGAGAACAATCAGGACAAGGTCCAGACCCTCGAAATGGACTTGAACAAAATTCGCAAGGAAGCTGAGGAACTCACCCAGCGTTGGCAAAGTGAAAAGAAGGTGGTGGAGCAAATCCAACAATGCAAACTCAAGTTGGAGCAACTCAAATTACAAGCCGAACAAGCGGAACGTACTGCGGATTATGGCCTGGTTGCCGAAATCCGATATGGAAGAATGAAAGTAGTCGAAGACGAACTGCGCGCCTACATGGAACAACAGAAAAATACCGAAGGAGAAGGCAAACTGCTCCGCGAAGTTGTTGAATCTGAAGATATTGCCGAAGTGGTTGCCCGATGGACCGGGATTCCTGTGCAGCGCATGTTGGAGACAGAGAAAACCAAATTGCTGCAGCTGGAAGAAGAATTACACCGCCGCGTTATTGGCCAGGGACAAGCGGTCAAAGCCGTTGCGGAAGCAGTGCGAAGAAGCCGATCCGGTTTGCAAGATGATGGACGTCCTATGGGAACATTCCTGTTCATGGGACCTACGGGGGTTGGCAAAACGGAATTGACCAAGGCCTTAGCCTTACTTCTGCTCAATGATGAGCAAGCCATAGTCCGAATCGACATGAGCGAATACCAAGAGAAGCACAGCGTCTCCCGTCTCATTGGATCACCTCCTGGGTATGTAGGCTACGAAGAGGGTGGACAGTTAACTGAAGCAGTCAGGCGCAGGCCCTACTCCATCGTGCTGATGGATGAACTCGAGAAAGCCCATAGCGATGTATTCAATTTACTCCTTCAGGTCTTGGATGAGGGCCGCCTCACCGACAATCATGGGCGTACAGTGAATTTCCGCAACACCATCCTCATCATGACCTCCAACCTTGGAACAGGGTTAGAGAACGAAGACGAACTTAGCTTGAACAAACCGACCTCCCCGAACATAGATGACCTGCTAAGAACTCGTTTCCGTCCTGAATTCATCAACCGCATCGACGAAGTAGTGGAATTTCACCCACTAGGTCCAGAACATTTACGGTCCATCGTGACCTTACAAATGCGTGAGCTGCAGGAAAGATTAATGAGCCGGCAAATTCAACTCAGCTATACCGATGCCGTCGCGGACTACCTGGCCCGCCATGGATACGACCCGCGATACGGAGCACGGCCCTTGCGACGCCTTAT
This sequence comes from Bacteroidota bacterium, assembly GCA_005799025.1. Classification (GTDB taxonomy): domain Bacteria; phylum Bacteroidota; class Bacteroidia; order UBA7662; family UBA7662; genus SYHX01. Next base: position 28,827 of record SYHX01000051.1, read on the forward strand.
TCAAAAAGAAGTCATTAACCGCCTCTCAACGGCCTTGATCAGCGGTGAAATTCATGCCCCAGACGCCATCTTGCTGGATTGGTTTGAAGAAAGCGGCATGGTCGTCCTGCCCAGTTCGTCGGTTAGTTTGGAAAGCCTGGGGCAATAAGTCCTAATGGCATATTTTGTGGCATAATTATTGCATGGTTCAGGGTTTGGAGCGAAATTTACCCTAACCCCTAGACACAGCCATGAGTATGTACGAAGACGATTCCGAGTTTATTCCCATCATGTCCTTCAACGAGGACGAAGACGACTCCCTGGCCGAGTTATACCAACAACCTATTCCCATCCTACCCCTGCGCAATACGGTGCTCTTCCCGGGGGTGGTTATCCCTATCACTGTGGGAAGGGACAAATCCATCCGCTTGATCCGTGAAGCCAATAACAAAACCAAGACCATTGGGGTCATGTCCCAACGGGATACTTCGGTGGAAGACCCTGGGTCCGACGATTTGCATCCTATTGGAACCCTTGCCAAAATTCTCAAAATGTTGCGCATGCCCGATGGCAATACCACCGTGATTATTCAAGGCCGTCAACGGTTTGAGCTAAAGGAGGTCGTCAAAACAGAACCCTACCTCAAGGCCATCCTGACGCCAAACCCGGATGTCTTGCCTGATAGGAAAAACAAAGAATTCAATGCCTTGATTTCAACCATCAAGGATTTGGCCCTGCAAATTATCCAGCTCTCCCCCAACATTCCCAGCGAAGCGGCCTTGGCTCTTCGTAACATAGAAAGCCCCACTTTTCTGGTCAATTTTATAGCCAGTAATCTGAATATTGAAGTTGGGGAAAAACAAACCCTCTTGGAAATTCACAATCTGCATGAACGATCAACCAAGGTACTGGAATATCTGCACAAGGAGCTCCAGCTTTTGGAACTCAAAAATCAAATCCAGTCCAAAGTCAAGACCGATTTAGACAAACAGCAGCGGGAGTATTTTTTGCATCAACAACTCAAAACCATTCAAGAAGAATTAGGGGGAGCGACCCCCGATTTGGAGGTTCAAAACCTCAAAGAGCGGGCCAAATCCAAAAAATGGAACGAGGCAACCCGTAAGCATTTTGAAAAAGAGGTAGACAAATTGCTGCGCATGAATCCAGCCGCCGCTGATTACAGCGTTGTTCTGAATTACGTTGAACTTCTGCTGGAACTGCCTTGGGATACGGTCACCAAAGACCGCTTTGATTTGAAACGGGCTCAGAAAATTTTGGATAACGACCATTACGGGCTCGAAAAAATCAAAGACCGCATCCTGGAATACCTCGCAGTGCTCAAACTCAAATCCAACATGAAGGCCCCTATTCTCCTTTTGGTGGGACCGCCCGGGGTAGGCAAAACATCACTGGGTAAAAGCATCGCCAGGGCGTTAGGTCGTGAATACGTCCGCATGAGTCTTGGAGGGGTTCACGATGAAGCGACTATTCGAGGTCATCGCCGAACCTATATCGGAGCCATGCCGGGCCGTATCATCCAGAGTATCAAAAAGGCTGGTTGCTCCAATCCTGTCATGGTGCTGGACGAAATTGATAAGGTAGGACAAGATTATCGTGGAGACGTTTCATCAGCTCTGCTCGAAGTCTTGGACCCAGAACAAAACAACGCTTTCTTTGACCATTACCTGGAATTAGATTACGACCTCAGCAAGGTTCTTTTTATTGCAACAGCCAACAGCCTCGCCCCCATACAACCCGCTTTGTTGGATCGTATGGAAATTATCGAAATCAACGGTTACACCCTCGAAGAGAAAACCGAAATCGCACGCAAGTATCTAATACCCAAACAACTGGAAGCTCACGGCTTGGACCGCCACGATTTGCGTATCCCCTCTGCCATGATTCGGCATCTCATCGAAGCCTATACCCGGGAATCGGGGGTGCGTTCCTTGGACAAAAAAATTGCATCCCTTGTTCGGGGTTACGCCAAACTCAAAGCCTTGGAGGAACCATACGATGTCCAAGTGGACCAAGAGAGTAGCTCCCGCATTTTGGGGGTTCGTCAATTTGAACCTGAACTCTACGAAAATAACCACCATGCGGGTGTTGTTACGGGATTGGCCTGGACCTCATCAGGTGGGGATATTTTGTATATCGAGAGCAGTCTAAGTCAGGGCAAAGGAAGGATTAATATCACAGGTAATTTGGGAGATGTGATGAAAGAATCGGCCAGCATTGCGATGGCTTATATCCGTTCGCATGCCGTCGATTGGAATATCAAGCCCGAACTCTTTGAGCATTCGGATATTCATATCCACGTTCCTGAAGGGGCTACCCCCAAAGACGGACCATCCGCCGGGATCACCATGCTGACTTCCCTGTTGTCCACTTATACGCAGCGAAAAATTCGCAAAAAGCTGGCCATGACGGGAGAAATTACCCTCCGGGGAAAAGTTCTCCCCGTTGGCGGGATTAAAGAAAAGATTTTGGCGGCCAAGAGGGCGGGGATTTCGGAGATTATTCTTTGCAAAGGCAACCGCAAGGACGTCGAAGAGATCAAGCAAACCTACCTTTCGGAAATGACCTTTCATTACGTGGATCGAATGGAGGAAGTTGTTTCTTTGGCCTTGCTCAAAGAAACCATCCCCAACCGCAAAGACTATTCCCAGTTTTACCAAAACACGACCCAAGCCTAGGTGAAGGGATTAGTCCTTGAATCCCACGGTCGGCGGGTAACCGTTCGCTTAAAATCGGGCGATCAAGGCAAGGTACAAGCCACTTTACGCGGCAAAATTCGTCTGCAAAATCTCAAATCCACTAATCCGGTTTGTTGCGGTGATGTGGTGGACTTGTGTTATCAACCGATTACCGGGGACTGGACATTAGAAGGCGTCGAAGAGCGGCGGAACCATATGGTGCGAAAGGCGACTAACCTGTCTAAACAAACCCATGCACTGGCCGCTAACTTGGATTGTGTTTGGGTGGTCTGTTCCTTGTTTGAGCCCAAGTTTTCAGGCGGATTCGTAGACCGAATCGCCTTGTCGGCAGCGGCTTTTGACATTCCCTGTCGTGTGATCCTCAATAAATCTGACCGGTGGAATGAGGAGGCAAGGTCTGTGGCCGAACATTGGCGGGAGGTCTATGCCGCTGCTGGTATAGAGATCTGGTTTAGCTCAGCCTTGAATGGAGACGGTGTAGCGGAATTGGCCCTTGCCATGAACAAAGGCACCCAACTTTTGACTGGGTATTCGGGTGCTGGCAAAAGCAGCCTAATTAATGCCCTCTTTCCGGGCCTACAAGCAGCGACCGGCGCCATTTCTGAATTCAGCGGTAAAGGGACGCATACCACCACCACTGCCACCCTCTACGAAACAGGAACCCAAGCCGCTGTTATCGACAGCCCGGGTATCAAAGAATGGGGGATTTTGGATTTGGAACCCTACGAAATTGCTTATCACTTTCCCGAAATTCGGAAACATTCTCCCCGCTGTCATTACCCAAATTGCAGCCATACCCATGAACCAAATTGCGCAGTACAGGAAGCGGTTCAAGAACAACGAATCTACCAAGAACGTTTTGTCTCCTACCTCAGCATTTTGGCTAACGAGGATCAATACAACTAAACCCCATGCGCTTGTTGTTACAAAGGGTGCGTCACGCCCAAGTTCAGATCGCAGATCAAACCCATGCCTCCATAGGCCCTGGCCTTTTGGCCTTAGTGGGTATCGCTCCAGAAGATACCAGCGAGGATATCCAATACTTGGTCGGGAAGATGCTTAGGCTTCGCATTTTTGGTGATGAAGAAGGTCGGATGAACCTTTCGGTTCAGGATATTGATGGCGAATGCCTGGTGGTCTCCCAATTTACCCTCATGGCCGATACTGCCAAAGGCAACCGCCCTGGTTACACTAAAGCCGCACCTCCCAGCATAGCCGAACCCTTGTATCAAGAATTTCTCGCGATCTGCCGAGAGGCCTTGCCCAATCGAATTCATGCCGGGGTCTTTGGAGCCGATATGCAAATCACATTACTAAACGACGGACCGGTTACCATCGCCATGGATAGTCGCTCAAGCATCTCAGAAAATCCCGCCAATCCCATAATATCCAATAGACGATAACATTGAATACGATAAATCTTCCTATGGACAAACCCAGCCCTAACCTCTTTACTGACCCTCAAGGTCTGCAAAACGCCCAAAACCTGATCCATTCTTGGATACTTACGTACGGAGTTCGGTATTTTGACCCTTTGACCAACAACGCGATCCTCATGGAAGAAGTCGGTGAATTGGCACGAATAATGGCCCGGACTTACGGTGAGCAATCCTTCAAGGATGGGGAATCAGCAGAACAATTGGGGCCAGAAATGGCGGATGTATTATGGATTTTGCTTTGCCTCGCCAACCAATGCGGGATTGATCTTGAACAAGAATTGCAATGTAGCCTCGCCAAGAAAACAACCCGGGATCAGCAGCGACACCGCAATAACCCCAAGCTGCAACCTTAAGTCCCCAAGACCAAGTCTTCGCCCACCAAGCGACCAAAAACAGGGCAAGCATTCAGCTCCGCACAAAAAACTATATCCTTCTCTAAGCCTGCCGAGGCCAATCGTTGATAATGCGAGGATAAGCGCATAGCCGACTGCAGGTCATGCCGGTGTTGTTGCCACAACGAACGCGCGGCTTGTACCCGGTCATCTTGAGCTTTGTACACCAAGGCGCCGTTAGAGGGTAAATCTTGGGAATCGGAATTTATCCAGGAACACAGGCCCTCGGCCAATGCACCGGCTAGCAGAGTATCTTCCCAAGAAAATTTGCCTTGCCAACCCGAACACAGGAGTACGGTAGGACGGGGTTGCCTCAAGAGCTCCAACATCAAAGCATCCAACCCCAAAAAAGAACCCGCCAAAATCTCCGAGGCTCCAGCCTTCTTTGCAGCCCATAAGGCCCGTGTTCCGTTGGTGGTGGTCAACGCCACCTTGCTTCCTCGAAAACGGGATTCACAAAAAACCAAAGGGGAATTCCCCACTTCAAAACCTGGAGCCCGCAGGCCTCCACGTTCAGCAGCTGGAATAAAACCCTGATCCGCCAAGGCAAGGCTTTCTTCGGTAGTCAAAACTGGCCGAAAACATGTTATACCAGCGTGAAGACCCGCACAAATAGCCGAAGTTGCGCGCAATACGTCCAAGACTACGGCACGAAAGCCTTCAGCGCTAGTTTCGCCCAATTCTTCGGGGGTGAATACCACCTGCAACGGAATCCCCCCATGGTAGCTCTCCATCGTCCGTCCTGTTTACCTCAAAGAAATGGCGGACGAACCAAGCATGCCCCCATAAGCCTATCCCGTATTTGAATCTTCACCAATTGTCCCTTTTCCGCATAAGCAGAATCTATATACCCCATTCCGATCAAATGCCCTGTGGATATGGACTCCGAGCCAGAGGTTACCTTACCAATCGGCTCATCTGCCTCATTACAAATTAGATACCCTTTCCTTGGTATTCCTCTCTCTTCCATCACGAAACCCATTAATTTACGCTTTGGGCCATCTGTCTTTTGTTGCAACAAATATTCTCGGTCGATAAAGTCTTTTTTGAAGGAAGTAATCCATGATAGACCCGCTTCAATTGGGGAAGTTTCCTCGTCAATATCGTTGCCGTAGAGGCAGAACCCCATTTCCAAACGAAGCGTATCCCTGCAACCCAACCCGCAAGGAACCAAACCATGCGGCACACCGGTCTTCATTAGCGCATTCCACAAGATGTGGGCTTGCTCCGAAGACACATACAATTCAAAGCCTCCGGCTCCGGTATATCCAGTGGCCGAAACCAGAACGGAACCTACACCGGCCACCGTAGCATGGGCAAAATGATAATACGCTAGACCGGACAAATCTGTATCGCAAAGGGGTTGCAAAATTTCTAAGGCAAGAGGTCCTTGCAGGGCCAGTAGTGCAGTGGATTTAGAGCGGTCTTCCATTACCACACTTAGGTCCGATGGAAGATGTTGACTCAGCCATTCCCAGTCTTTGCGAAGATTTCCGGCATTAACCACCAGCATATAGGATTCAGGGGCGAGCTTGTATACCAACAAATCATCCACCAAGCCTCCCTTGCCGTTGGGCATGCAGGAATACTGTACCCGGCCTGGAAACAAAGAAGCGACGTGATTGGAGGTCATTAACTCAAGAAAAGCGAGAGCTCCGGGGCCGCTCACCATAAATTCCCCCATATGCGACACATCAAAGAGACCGCAGGCTGAACGTACAGCCAAATGTTCTGCCTTGATACCGCTGTAGCTAACCGGCATTTCAAAGCCAGCGAAGGGGACCATCTTGGCTTGAAGTGCCAAATGGGAGGCATGGAGTGGGGTCTTGAGAATTAGATCAGTTTGCATCATGTTGGGGGATAGCGGTCAACAAATTAGCCTCAAAAGTACATTCAAGACAAACTTATCTTTGGAAGCAAAATCCTGAAAGTATGCATTTAGCAGAACCCCTTGCTTTACCCCCATTAGCAGCCGATTTTGGCCTCGAAATCATCGGGGATTCCGCTCTAATGATCCACGGTATTAACGAAATCCACAAGGTGGTCCCAGGTGATTTGACCTACTGCGATCATCCCAAATATTATCCCAAGGCCCTGGTCTCCCAAGCCACCGTCATTCTAATCAATGCACGGATGGACTGCCCAATGGGGAAATGCCTTTTGTTATGCGAGAGTCCATTTGATACCTATAATGCCTTAATAAGGCGGTACAGACCCTTTACCAATCCTATGGGATCCCGATATCATGCAGGTCATGACGTGGAAATTGGCGAGGACACCGTGCTCATGAACGGTGTTGTCTTGGGGGATCGGGTTCGCATTGGGAAAGACTGCGTGATTCACCCCAACGTGGTCATCTACTCCGATACGGTTATCGGCGATCATGTGGTCATCCATGCAGGATCCGTTATTGGCGCTGACGCCTTTTATTACAAAAAACGTCCGGAAGGTCACTTCGATAGGCTATTGAGTTGCGGCCGGGTTGTCATTCATGATAAGGTCGAAATAGGTGCCGCTTGCACCATCGACAAAGGGGTTTCAGGTGATACTATCCTTGGTGAGGGAAGCAAATTAGACAACCAGGTCCACTTAGGTCACGGGGTCGTTGTGGGAAAAAACTGCCTTATTGCCGCACAGGTCGGAATTGGCGGCAAAACCCGTATTGCCGACGGGGTTTGCCTATGGGGTCAGGTTGGGGTCCAAAAAGACATCGACATCGGCACAGGGGCCAACGTACTCGGCCAATCCGGGGTTACCAAATCCATTCCCGGTGGACAAACCTATTTTGGAACACCCGCAAGAGAAGTCCGCGAGGTTCACAGAGAAACCATTAATCTAAGGCGTCTTTTGGACCTCAAGGAAGGAAAAGAATCGACCGAATAATTTTAGTCACGAATTATCAAAGAGGGTACTGGCCTGATCTTGGTCGCGCAATCGAAAACTCAAACGATGCAAGGAGGAAGGACCCCATTGTTGCAGAGCGATGCGATGATCCTCGGTAGGGTATCCTTTGTTACGATTCCATTGGTATCGAGGGTGTTCCTGATGGGCCTCCAGCATGAGGGCATCCCGGTGGGTTTTGGCTAAAATTCCTGCGGCGGCAACACTGCAAAATCGACCATCGCCTTTGATTTCGCAACGGTAAGGAACCTTGCGCCATGGAACAAAACGATTCCCGTCCACAAGGATGATTCGTGGTTTTGCGGTTAGCTCATCGAGGGCTCGGTGCATGGCTTGAATGCTGGCTTGCAGAATATTCATTTGATCAATTTCCTCTGGGCTGCACCAACCCAATGCCCATGCCAAGGCGCCATCACGGATCTGATCGGCCATGGCTTCGCGCCGCCTTTGGTTAAGCTTCTTGGAGTCCCGTAACATGGACCAATCTTTGGAGGGATTCAAAATTACTGCCGCGGCAACCACGGGTCCAGCAAGGCAACCACGGCCCGCTTCATCGCATCCGGCTTCTCCGGGTTCCGGCACGATATAGCCGTTCACCTCGAACAATTTCGTCTCCTCCATCATCTGCTCTCCAGGTATTCTTGTCACAGGTCCCCTTGCAGTGGGCGCAAAAGTATTTCTTCAAAGACGGTCCTCGGTGAGGCTTGGTAAGCATGAAGAATGGCTTCAGCCACATCCTTGGGCGGCATAAGACGCTCTTCGGGCCAAGGGCTACCCGCCCATGAATCGGTGAAGACCGCTCCAGGCAACAGGGCTGAAACCGCAATGCCATCGCTCAACCATTCGGCCCTAAGCATTTTGGTCAAGCCTAACAAAGCGAATTTGCTTATGCAATACGATGCGCCTCCTGGGTAGGCCTTGAGGGAGGCCACCGAACACAAAGTGAAAACATAAGGCCTTGAAGATTTACGCAAAATTGAATGAAGAGCCCTGCTCAATTGGTAAGGGCTGTACACGTTCAGCGCCATGAGACCTTCCAATTGCTTGTCGGGGGCATTCAAGACGGTGTCCGAAACAAAAGCACCTGCATTATGCACCAACATATCCACCTTGGTAGCGCGACTAAGGACGAATTGCGCCATAGCATCGCATCCTTCCGGGGTAGATAAATCGGCGCTGAGGTATTGAACCTTATGGCAAAGGGCCAGCCAAGGCAATTGTTCTACCTCAGATCGGCCGCAACAAAAGACTTCCCAGCCTAATCCATCCAAAAGCTGAACCACCGCTAGGCCTATTCCCCGGCTGGCGCCGGTAACGACCGCAATTTGATTAAGGCTGGCTTCAACTTTGGTAGGCATAGCTGGGTGGTTACGTGCTTGGTTTCGAAATTCGAAAGTGTTGACTTTTCAAATGTATGCGCTACTATGGACAAACCATGTAAATTTGAAAGACAATTGCACTTGATTACCCTCTACCAAGGCCAGACGACCTCGCACCCCCCATCCTGATGAATTTTTTTTACAATTTTGGACGATACCTGATGATGCTTCGTCTCATGCTCTGCAAGCCAGAGAATGGACGAATGTATTGGGAAGAAACGGTTCGGCAAATGTCCTCCATTGGCTTGGGTTCGGTTGGCATTGTGGCCTTCGTCGCGGTGTTCATGGGGGGGGTTTCCGCCGTCCAAACGGTGTATCAATTGGTAGCTCCTTACATTTCTCTAACCGTCGTGGGTTCAATCGTCACCAATTCCAGCATACTCGAATTGGGCCCGTCGATTACCTCCTTGGTATTGGCCGGCAAAATTGGCTCCAACATTGCCTCCGAGCTCGGCTATATGCGAAGCTCGGAACAAATTGATGCCCTAGAAATTATGGGAGTCAATCCTGTGGCTTATTTGGTTGGACCCAAAATGGTCGCTTGCCTCACGATGATCCCTCTCCTTGTCATTACGTCCTTTTCCATGTCCATTCTTGGCGGCATGGTCATCTGTCAACTCACTGGCCTTATCACCTATGATCAATTTATCGAAGGAGCTAGATCGAGCTTCCTTCCCTATGATGTGTTTTTTGCAATGTGCAAGGCGGTCACCTTTGCTTTCTTCATTTCCTCCGTTTCGGCCTATCACGGGTTCCATGTCCAAGGCGGTGCCTTGGAAGTGGGCAGGGCATCGACCAAAGCCGTGGTATATTGTTGTGTATTGATCCTCCTTGGAGATTATATATTAGCTCAGTTGTTGTTATGATGGCAAGTCTTCTTGTAGACCTTATTCTTAAGAGATGATCCGACTGCAAGGAATTTCCAAAAAATTCGGGGACAAAGCTGTCTTGGAAGATATCCATGCTACTTTCCTTCCGGGCAAGGTGAACATGGTCATCGGTGCGAGCGGTAGTGGAAAATCGGTGCTTATGAAAACCATGGTGGGTTTGGTTAAGCCCGATGCAGGTCAATTGTTTTACCAAAACCTGGAATTAGGCGAAATGGACGTAGATCAACGGAACGAATTGCGTCAAAAAATTGGCATGTTGTTTCAATCCGCTGCTCTTTTTGATTCCCTTACAGTCTTGGATAATCTCCTCTTCCCTTTGAGGATGTTTAGGCCTGCCCCCAAAGCAGAAATGCAAGAACGAGTAGCCTATTGTTTGGAGCGGGTCGGCCTTGCAGGAACCGAAAATCTCTTTCCCTCTGAACTCAGCGGCGGCATGAAGAAACGTGTAGGAATCGCTCGCGCCATTGTTTTGGAGCCCCAATTTCTGTTCTGCGATGAACCCAATTCAGGATTGGACCCCAAAACTTCCATTCGCATTGACCACCTCATCCAGGATATCACCAATGAATTTCAAATCACGACCATTGTGAATACCCATGATATGAATTCGGTCTTGGAATGCGGGGACCATATTGTATTCCTTTACAAAGGTCGCAAAACTTGGGAAGGCGATCGCAGGCTCATTCTGAATAGCGATAACGAGCCGCTGAATGAATTGGTATACGCTTCAAGGTTTTTGCAACAATTCCGCGAAAAAGCTTCGTAATCTTGGTAGGACCTGGGGTCTGGCCTATTTTTGAGGCATTCCGCAAAGGCGGTCAATCCCTTCCTATGAGTATACTTGTTAACGAACATTCCCGAATTCTTGTTCAAGGCTTCACCGGAACAGAAGGAACATTCCACGCCGGACAAATGTTGGAATACGGCACCGATGTCGTTGGTGGGGTAACCCCCGGCAAAGGAGGGACCGAGCATCTGGGAAAACCAGTTTTCAACGACGTCCGTTCTGCTGTCGAGGCAACGGGCGCCAATGTCTCCATCATCTTCGTGCCTCCCGCCTTTGCTGGTGATGCCATCATGGAGGCGGCAGATGCCGGCATTCCCTTGATCGTTTGCATCACTGAGGGTATTCCCACATCGGACATGGTCAAAGCGGCTGCGATGGTCCGCCGCCGAAACGCACGACTGATCGGGCCCAATTGTCCAGGCATCATCACTCCGCAACAAGCCAAAGTGGGCATTATGCCTGGCTTCGTTTTCAAGCCTGGCAAAATTGGGATCGTCTCCAAATCCGGCACCCTGACCTACGAAGCCGCAGACCAAATTGTCAAAGCAGGCCTCGGAATTTCCACCGCCATCGGCATAGGTGGTGACCCCGTCATTGGAACTTCTACCCGCGAAGCCCTGGAACTGTTCATAAACGATCCCGAAACAGCAGGCGTCGTCATGATAGGCGAAATAGGAGGAGGCATGGAAGCCGAAGCAGCCCGCTGGCTGCGCGATGCCGGTAACCCCAAACCAGTCGTAGGTTTCATCGCCGGACAAACTGCCCCCCCAGGCCGCCGGATGGGTCACGCAGGGGCCATTGTGGGAGGCAAGGACGATACAGCCGAGGCCAAAATGCGCATCATGTCCGAATGCGGCATCCATGTCGTCGCATCACCCGCTAACATTGGCCAAACCATGGCTGGTTTGGTCAAAAATTAATAGACTATTGTTGGGTGGCGCCTTGCCTAAACTTCTGTAGTTTTTGCCTTAACGCATGGAACTGATTGTCATTCAATCCCTTATCCGATGACTTCGCTCCACCAAAAAAATCATCAAGGACGGTTAACGGGACCTTGATGTCAGCGGAAGTCGTGACACTTACATTGTTCGAATCTTTGGCCGCTATACCGCTGAACGTAAGAACATATTTATCAGATTCCTTTGCAACTGAAATCGTTTTGTTGGTATTCCAATACGATGAGATAACATAATTAGGGTCAGCGTCTCCATCGGAATTCAACCAAAAACCAAATACGTCGCAGGTCATTGGATTACCTGAGCTACTAAGAGCATAAATTCCCGTGTTCAAAGTAATTGAGTTTGCCGCCACAGCAAACTCACCCGCTAAAACATTTCCTATGCCTGTTAGGCTATCGGAAATGGTATTGGACGCAAAAATTACGTATACATAGCCTGTATCCTCCGGAATTATCCATCCTTTGCTGATTGGATATTTCTGGGTTCCAATTGTGAATCCATTGAAGGCAGGAGTAGGAGTCGGGGTGGGTTCGTCTTTTTTGCAAGAGGACAACGCCAACAAGGACACTAAAGACCCTAGCAGAAGAAGCGATTGAATGAAGTTTTTCATATTTGTTTTCTTAATTTAAAACATCGTTTTTGAAAATTAATAAATAAATCTGATTATGGAGCAACTTTATGTGTGGTTTTCAAAAATTTAACCAAATCTTAAACGAATAATCTTTACCACCTTAAAATAGCCTTGTCCCCTATGGTCCAGGAGAGGGCTTGATCACCGAGCGAGCACCGGCATGAAAGTGCTTGTCCATCAAGGCCTCAAATTCTTCGGAATTCAGCCAACCCCATCCGCTGAACAGGAATTCTTCCCAATAGGACCTCAGTAGAGAGCCTTGGGGGAATACCAGATAACGAACGGTTGGAGAAGAACCGGCAGGGATTCTTACCCGCCAACCCGAGAAATCTCCCTGCCTCGAATACGCAGAGGCCGTTCCCGCATCCATAACAGCGTAGGTGGTTCCGCTTTTCTTACCCAATGCTTTCCATAACATGGACTCCTCCGAAATCCTTTCGGTTCGGCATCGGGACGAAATCATCTTGGCCCACTCCTTTGCCCAGGCTGCCGTCATCGGCGATTGATGCAAAACCAGGTTTCGATCGTCCAGGCCTTGGGTCATGGCTTTCCAAGCCCCCCATGATGAACGATCCGAGAAAGGCACGAGCAGGACTACCCCGGATCGCAACCAAGGCAAAGGAGCTTGCCATGCGCTGTCCTTGACGGGATCTGCACCTTCAGCACCAACCAAGACCCCTGCTGCTTGGGTAGGGTCTGCCCCCATTGCGGAACGAAGAGAGGCGGTATCCGAATGAAAAATGGGGTCGAAATCCAGACGTATCTGTTTGTCACGTTGCATCCATCGTACAAACGCCCGTACCATATCCGCTTCCAGTCCTTGCCATTGGGGCACAGGTTCCTTGGAACCGGGTTCGTCCTCGCGCAATCGACCTTGAATCTGCACGCTGTATGGCGCATTCACCAACAAATGGAAATCCATTCGTGCAGGAACTTCCTTGGGAAGGCCAATTTCACGAACAGAAACAGCTGCGCCAAGGAATTGACCGGGACCATCCTGGGACCATCCCATTAAACTTGAAAACATCAACAAAAGGAGCAGAAGCAATATCCGAAAAATGTTATGCATAAAATTCTAATTAAAACTGAATTCTTTCTCAAAATGGTCTTTTCAAAAGAAAATCCAATTGCGTATGATCAAATCGAATTAAACGAGCATGCCCGCCAGGGCCGCATTGAGCAAAGAGGCCACAGTTCCTCCCAACAAAGCCTTGAGGCCCAATTGAGATAGCAAAGCCCTGCGCCCCGGAGCCAAGGCCCCAATCCCTCCAATCTGAATGCCGATCGACGCAAAATTGGCAAAACCACAGAGAGCGTAGGTGGCGATGATTACCGAGCGAGGATCTTGGAGCACCCCACTAATCTTGAATTGAGTCAATGTAGTGTAGGCAAAAAATTCGTTCATAATACTCTTTTCTCCCAACAACTGCCCGATAAGCAAAATATCAGAAGAAGCGATTCCTAACAACCAAGCCAAAGGTGCAAAGGCTAACCCCATCACATACTGCATAGTCAATGCCGTTTGTCTACCTCCGGTGGAAGCCGCAATCCTATCGTTAAGGCCGGTCCATTCCCCTATTCCATATTGCAACAAATAATTCGCCATTGCCATCAAGGCCGTGAAGACCAAAAGCATCGCCCCTACATTCACCGCTAATTTGAGGCCGTCCGTCGTTCCGTTGGCGATAGCTTCCAAAAGATTAGAACCTGACTGCTCGCTGTTCAATTCTAATTTCTCATTGATATGCTCTGTTTCAGGGATCAACATCTTGGCGGCCAAAATACCAGCGGGGGCGGCCATCATCGAAGCGCAAAGCAGGTGAGTCGCAAACATTTGTTGCTGCTGCGGATCAGTTCCCCCCAAGAAACCCACATAGGCGGCCAAAACGGATCCCGCTATAGTCGCCATCCCACCAATCATCAAGGCCAATAATTCGGATCGGGTCATCCCTTCGATGTAAGGCCTAACCAGCAAAGGGGCTTCGGTTTGCCCCAAGAAAATATTCGCCGACGCCGATAAACTCTCCGCACCCGACAATCGCAAACCGCGTCGCATTACCCATGCAAAAACCCAGACTATTTTCTGCAACAAACCAAGGTAATAAAACAAAGAACTTAAAGCAGCAAAAAATATAATATTTGGAAGGACCTGGAAAACAAAAATGAAACCAAAGCTATCTACCCGCTCCACCAATGACCCAAAGAGAAATACCGAACCCGCCTTGGTAAAACCAAGCACCACCACAAAAAAACCAGAAACCCATTCAAAAATTTGACGAAACCATGCCACCTTATGGACCATCAAAGCCAAGACCACTTGAAGCAGCAAAGCCGCGCCGACGGTTTTCCATCGAATGGCTTTGCGGTTCTCCGATAACAACCAAAGAATTCCAATTAGGAATATCATCCCCAAAACACCACGATACGAGTCAGCCATTATTTTGTTTTAAGGTTTAGGTTGGTTGTGCTTGCTTTCATTCTCCGCTTCGGTCCCGACGACGTTGTTCCATTTTATCTCGAATACGGGCTGCCCTCTCGTAATCCTCTTGGCTCAAAGCCTTCTGAAGGTCTTGCTCCAATGCTTTAATTGAAAGCCGGTTGTCTTTACTTTTCTCGCTCGGAGAACCTGGGAACCTATCCACCTGATCAGGTTCAGATGAGATCGATGTTTTCGGATCGAATGCGGCATCCCATTGTTCAGGTTCAATTCCACCTTGAGAGAGAACAGCTTCCACCGTATAAATTGGACAGGCGAACCTAACTGCCAAAGCCAAGGCATCGCTTGTTCTGGCATCCTGAGCCCATTGCTTGCCACCTTCCTCTGGTTTTGTCCAAACAAGGTTTGCAAAATAGACACCCTCCTTCAAATCTGTGATCAAAACTTCCTTGAGCGTCACCCCCAGAGTCCTGGCCAAACTCACAAACAAATCATGTGTTAATGGCCTTGCCGGCTTCATCTTCTCGAGCTCTATGGCGATGGCCTGAGCCTCGAAAGATCCAATAATGATCGGTAATTTACGCTTGCCATTCTTCTCTCCCAGGACAACAGCATACGAATGGATAGAGGCGTTGCTTTCGGATAGGGCCAACAATTCCAACTCCAGCTTTTTCATATCCGAATATACGGAGCCTTAACCTTTTCGCAGACGTCGAATCGCTTGCGTTAGTTGCGGAAGTACTTCAAAAGCGTCGCCTACCACTCCGTAATCCGCAACCTTGAAGAAAGGGGCCTCCCGATCCGTATTGATGGCCACAATAGTTTTGGAACTGCTCACGCCGGCAAGGTGCTGTATGGCCCCCGAAATACCGACAGCCATATAGAGATCGGGTTTGATGGTAATACCGGTTTGACCAACGTGCTCGTCATGAGATCGCCAATGCATATCCGATACCGGTTTGGAACAAGCGGTAGCCGCATCGCATACCTCGGCTAGATCTTCGATTAGATGCCAATGCTCTGGCCCTTTGAGACCGCGACCTCCGGAGATCACCCTTTCGGCTTCGGTTAATGGAATTTTACCCTGAACCTTCTGAAGCTCCAAACTACGAGTCTTGGCTGCAGCCGAGTTCACGGTAGTATTCCAAGGGAACACGGTACAAGGAGATGAACATTCCACAGGCTTAAGGGCATTGGGTAGGAAGGACAATATCCGCCGAACTCCCGATACCGAATACGATGCAATACCCTTATTGGAATAGACCGTGCGATATACCTTCCATGAACCGTCCGAAGCACATTCCGGAGGACTGTTGACCCCTGCGGCCAAGACCGCATCCCAAGCAACCGACAAGCGGGGCACAAGGGATTTACCACAATACGTATGGGCCATGACAAGGACCTCCGCACCGGATTCTGCCAAGGCCTGTTGAATCGCTAAGGCATGAAGATGAACTTCGAAAGAATTCAAGATACTTTCCGCAGGCATCCAAACCGAATTTGCTCCGTACAGGCCAAGCTCAGCTGCGGCTTGTGTATCCACTTGACCCCCGAGGAGTACGGTAATGTTCAAATCTCCCCGGGATTCGAAACTTTGACGAGCAAAGGATACCGCCTCCACGGCGCTCTTTTTGAGATGACCGTCTTGTTGTTCCGCATAAACCAATATTTTCATAACAATATATATTTCTGAAGTGGGTTACAATACTTTGGCCTGTTGATGCAGGGCCTCGACTAATTCATCCATTTGATGAACTTCAAAAAATCTGCAAGCCTGTCGGCTTGGTGGAAGGGCATGTTCCAAGACATGCATATCAGCACCTTTCCCCTGAGGGGCAAGGACTTGAAGCGGTTTGGTTCGAGCGGCCATGATGCCCCTCATGTTGGGAATACGTGGTTCGGTGAGTTCCTTTTGGCAGGTGATGACGGCCGGCAAATAAACCTCTAATTTCTCGCGACCTCCGTCCATATCCCTGCACACGATCATGCTGCCCCCTGCCCCACCCTCGATGGAAGTTGCCACGTTGACCAAGGGCCAGTCCAAATATTCCGCAAGCATTCCACCTACCAAACCGCCGTTGTAATCAATGGATTCCCGGCCTGCCAGCACAAGGTCAAAAGATGCGCTGCTTACAAAATGTGCAATTTCAGCAGCCACTTGCCTTGCATCCATGGGGGCCGTATCTATGCGGACCGCCTGATCTGCGCCAATTGCTAAGGCCTTCCGTAACACAGGCTCTGCATCGGCTCCACCCACATGCACCACGGTAATCGATCCGCCGCCACTTGCCTCGTTGAGCTCTAGGGCTTTGGTCAGCGCCAATTCATCGTAAGGGTTGATGATGTACTGAACCCCCGCTTTGTTAAGTTCTTTGTTATCGCTTGTAAAAGATATTTTGGTCGTGGTATCCGGGACCTGGCTAAGGCAAACCAATATGTTCATGGGGCTTATTTGATTTCTAGGGATTGAATCAGGAATACGATAAGAATGGGAAAGGGCGTAGCAATAAGGAAATGGTCCGAATTAAACCCCTTGCATTCGAAGACAAAAATAAGCGCCGGAGGCCCCGCCTCAAAGGCGATAATAGACCCCGCACATCAACCCAAAGCCGGTACGGGTACTGTTCAAGATCGGCACTTTTTCTGTGGACAGTATGGGATAAATCTGCTCCGACGCCGAAGTCTCCGTCCAATAGGCCGCAACATCCAGGGTCATGGAACCCACCTTGCGACCGGCACCCACCGTAAACTGCCTACGCGATTGATTCCACGGCCGCTCCACCAATTCATCCACAAAGGGGGTTGATGACCATTGGTACCCCGCCCTAAAGGCAGACGGACCTTGGACCCATTCGGTACCCATCCTAAGTTGTTGTCCCACCTGCAGGGAATTGCGTACGGTTTGGTTCAGCTCCTTTCCCCAATCTGAAATCTCGTAATCCAGACTTTGTTCGTCCCAGGCGCTGGCCACTCCCATGCCCCCGTAACCCATCCAATCATAGTCCACAGAAATAAGGCCATTCCTGCCCCAAAACATGGCCAAGGATAAGGTTGTCCTGTTGGAACCTTTGTAATTCCAAACAAAAGGGGCGACCGTGTCTGGGCTGGGCGAAGATGACCTAAGGGTCTCGGAAGGATTGCTCCACTTTGATGTCATCGTGGCTTGGTCATCCTCGGAAAGTTCGGTCCTTTCCCTGCCACTGTAGGCCAATCCCAACCTAAGCCAAGGCAAGGGTTGTGCCTGGGCTCCTACCCTAAAGAAATACCCCGAACCGGACACATCGAGCTGCCTGTAATAATCAAAACGATCAAAATCTGGTATGCTGTCCCGCAGATCGTTCTCGGTATAGGTTGACTTCCATCGATAATCCAATCCCCTGAGTCCGACGGAGGCCCCAATACTCAGTATGTTTTCGAAGCTGCTGGCCCAATGAAAACTGAACTCGGTTTGCCTACCCCTGGATTGTCTGATTTCGCTTTGTTGAATGTTGGCATTGGGAATAACCGTTCCAAACGTGGAATTAGGATTGGAGGGGTTGATTGGGCCGATGAGAGCGCAATCATAGGCAAGCCCTGAGCCATAATCATCCAGATTGGTGCCTAGATTGTATTCATCTGCCCAATGGTAAAGCAACGAAGTTTTGGTATTGTAGGCACTGTATTCCCATTGGTCCGCTAAGTTCCTGTTCTGGCTGTACC
>SYHX01000052.1 GCA_005799025.1 Bacteroidota bacterium
ACTCTGCCATCTCTCCGCCGCAAATGTACACCCAAAAGCGGTTTTGGAGGCCATAAACCCTCCTGTGGGCCCTTTAGGGCATAAAGGCAAGGACCCAGGGTTTACCGAATTAAGATTATACCGACTCGGGGTCCTTGGGCATTGCGCCAGCGGTCAGGTGCAGAAAGCGCAGGATCAGGAAGATGGCCGAAAGGAGCAGGCCTCCAGCCAAGGCCATCCACATTCCATACAAGCCGTAGGAACTATGGAGGACCAGGTAGGTTCCCAGGGGAAGGGCCACGACCCAATACGCCACCAAAACCAAGAGGGTGGGAACGCGTTTATCCTCCATGCCCCTAAGCAGACCCACACCGAGGGCCTGCAGGCCGTCCACCAATTGGAAAGCCGCCGCGATCAGGAGCAGGGTCGAAGCGGAGCGAAGTACCACCGAATCGCTTACATAAAAAGCCGGGAGTTCCCGGTTCCAACCCACAAAAATCAAAGCGCAGAGGCTCATCAAGGCCAGGGTCATTCCCATGGCGACCCAACCAATGCGACGGGCCAGCCTCAAATCGTCCAAGCCCCTAGCGTACCCAATGCGTATGGATGCAGAGGAGGAAATACCAACGGCTACCATAAAACTCATGGAAGCGATGTTGATGGCTACCTGGTGTGCCGCCAGGGCCTCGGCTCCCAACCATCCAATGACCACCGCTGCTCCGGCAAAGGCCGACGTTTCGAAAATGAACTGGAAGGCCGAACTCAGACCCAATACCAACAAGCGAAACAACGGTTGAATATGAACATAGCGAAGGCGGAATTGATGTGACCAATACACCCTTAATTCCTTCTGATTGAGAACATAAGCCATCATCGCCAAGGCCATGATCCATCGGGCGATGACCGTGGCCCAGGCCGCCCCTTCAACCCCCATGGCCGGAAACCCCCAGCGACCAAAAATCAAAAGGCTGTTTAATCCAATATTCAAAGGGATACTCAAAACGGCGATCCACAGCGCAGGCTTCATCCATTCCAGCCCTTCGATAAACTGCCGAAAAGCTTGAAAAAGCATGATGGGCAAAAAGGAATACCCCAAGGCCTGCAAGTAGATCCGCATCTGTGCTTCCACTTCCGGTTTTTGGTTCAAAAGCGATAACCAAGGCATGCCAAGCATCAAGAGTCCTTGCATCAAGAACCCGGCCAAAAGGCATACCCAAAAACCATGCAACAAAACCCTTCCGCCTTCTTCGGGATCTCCTTGACCGCGCGCATGGGCGCTCAGCGTGGTGACCGCCAGCGATAACCCAATACCAAAAACCAAAAGCACATTAAAAACCCCTACCGCCACCGATACCCCGGCCAGGGGCACGGCCCCCAGGCCTCCAACCATCACCGAATCCACCACCGATTGGGCCATATGACTCATCTGCCCCAAAATGATGGGCCAAGCCAGGACCCAATGGTCCCTAAGCAGGGTGCGGTTGGTAGGAATCACGACCTTATTGGGTTGGAACGCGGCGAAGGTAGCGAAAGTCCGGGAGGTTCAGTGGACTCACATACCAACCCGTCCAACCGTTCTGCAGAACATGCTGCATTTGGTCGTAATACAAGGCCAAATACGGCCTATCCATTTGCATGAGGGAATCCATTTGACGGTACAAAAGCACGCGCTCAATGGGATTACTTTCTTGCAAAGACTGGAGGTAAAGCCGATCATAGTCAGGGTTACGGTAACACGTATAATTGGGACCGTTCGGTACGGAATAAGGGCCGTATCCCAGGGCGAGGTAATTCTCGGCATCAGGATAGTCGGCGATCCAGCTGGCCCTAAACATCGCCGCTTCTTGTCCGCTGATCATTTGGCGAAGGGTAGGGCCTTGGCTTATTCGAATTTGGACTTGAATGCCAAGCGCAGCCCATTGGCTTTGAAGATATTGGGCGATGTCTGCATACGATGGATTGGTTTCCAAAGGTAAGGGAAGAGGTCGGTCTGGACCATACCCAGCTTCATTCAAATACTTGAGGGCTAATTGCTTATCATAGGGATCGTGGTGCAATGGGGAAGACTCCAATTTGCTGGAATCAAAGCCGGGCAAACCTGGAGGAACGAGACCCCCAAAGGCCGGATAACCAATACCGCGTCGTAGGGCCCTCACTAAAGTTATTCGGTCGGTTCCATGGTGTAAGGCCTTACGGACCCGATCATCTTGCAACGCAGGATGCGCCGCTTGTGCCGAGGGATTCATCAGGAAGCCAATGTATTCGGTGTTGAGGTAGGGACCCTTTATGATTTGAAAATTGTTGCGATCATGAGATTTCAAGCCTTGGGATTTCTTGGACAGGTATCGTTGGAACGCCGGATCCCAACCCCATAGTACGTCCAATCGGCCTTGAAGGAAGGCCATGGCAGCGGTGCTTTTGTCCGCCATGAAGTGAACCTGCACAGCCTCGAGGTAGGGGATGGCTCGGCCTTCGGCATCCTTTTCGAAATAAAGCCCATGACGGTGCAACGCCATACTTTCGCCCTCTTCCCAAAACGCCAATCGAAATGGGCCCGTGCCCACAGGGTGCGACCTAAACTCTTCGGAATAATTTTTCACCGCTTCGGGTGCAACGACCGAACAATAGCCCATGCTGAGCAAACCTAGCATCGGAGGGAATGGCGAGCGAAGGTGAATCTCCATATGCAATGAATCGGTAGCCAGGATTCCGCGAGGGGCGAGCCTATCCCGAAATATCCAAGCACCCGAGGAAGCTGTAGCAGGATCCATGAGCCTCTTGAGCGAGTACACCACGTCATCGGCCCTAAGTAGACGAGTAGAAGCATCGTGTCCGCCGAAACATGCATTGGGATGAAACCAAACCGAATCCCTGAGGGTAAACCGGTAGATCAACCCCCCAGAATCGATGGACCATTGGGAGGCCAAGGAGGGAACGGGTTCTTGAGCATGGTTCAATTCCACCAAGCGATTGTACAAGAGCCTTGCTGTCCAATTTCCTGCCTGATCCCTCGCATGGGCGGGATCTAAACTCAGGATGGGGCTTTCTTGGTTGTAATGAAAAACATCACCACGAGGGCTTGTTTTGTGGCATGATGCAAGGATGCCCATCCCCAATAACCCAATAAACCATGGAATCAGGGCACGTATCATGGTTGTATCTTTGAACATCATCGACA
This sequence comes from Bacteroidota bacterium, assembly GCA_005799025.1. GTDB lineage: Bacteria > Bacteroidota > Bacteroidia > UBA7662 > UBA7662 > SYHX01. The sequence continues at coordinate 3,158 of SYHX01000052.1, forward strand.
GGGTAAATTTACCCTCGTTCCTTGGTCCGGGACCACCAAAGCACCTCAAACCAGCCAGCACCCTTCACATCGATAATCAATGGGTAAAATCATCGCAGTTGCCAACCAAAAAGGGGGAGTTGGGAAGACCACCACGGCCATTAACCTGGCCTCCGCATTGGCCATCCTGGAATACAAAGTCCTCATCATTGATGCAGACCCGCAGGCCAATGCAACTTCCGGATTAGGCACAGATCCCAAAACCGTCAAAGCTGGAATTTATGAGTGCCTGGTCAATGGACTTAGCGTCAAAGAAACCTTAATTCCAACTCAGGCAGAGCGCTTGTGGATGCTTCCCGCCTCGATTGATTTGGTGGGCGCAGAAATTGAAATGATTAATCGCCCACAGCGTGAACGAATCCTCGAAAATTCATTGGAGGGCGTTCTCGATTCTTTTGATTTTGTGATCATTGATTGTTCACCATCCCTTGGACTTATCACCATCAATGTTTTGACGGCAGCGAATTCCGTGATCGTACCGGTCCAATGCGAGTATTTTGCCTTGGAAGGTCTGGGCAAGCTCTTGAATACCATCAAAATAGTGCAGAACCGCTTCAACCCGGAATTGCGCATTGAGGGAATTCTTTTGACCATGTATGACGGTAGGTTGCGCTTATCCAACCAAGTGGCGGAGGATGTTCGTAATAATCTGGGTCACATGACCTTTGATACCATTATCCACCGAAACACCCGGCTTAGTGAAGCACCTAGCTTTGGTTTGTCGGTCATTCATCACGATGCCGCAAGCAAAGGTGCCACCAATTATCTGCACCTTGCCCGCGAAATTCTCCAGAAAAACAACTATACCCAGGTGGCCGAAGAGGATCGCTACCTGAACGATTGATATGGCAGCAAATCCCAAAAAGCTTGCTTTAGGCAGAGGCCTGAATGCCCTCCTATCGTCCGAGGATCAAGAAGTACTCCAACAGGCTGTGCGCGAAGGCTTCATTCCCGTGGATCAAATCAAAGTCAACCCTTTCCAGCCAAGGGATCAATTCGATCAACAAGCCATGGATGAGCTCAAACAATCCATTGAACATTTGGGGATCATTCAGCCCTTGACGGTGCGCAGATTGGGACCTGGTTCGTATCAGCTGATTAGCGGGGAGCGAAGACTGAGGGCGGCACGTTTGCTCAAGATGACCGAAGTGCCTGCCTATGTCGTGGACACTGGTCAGCAGGGTATGATCGAAATGGCCTTGGTCGAGAACCTCCAAAGGAAAGATCTCAATCCCATCGAAATTGGTTTAGCCTTGGCCCGCCTTCAAGAAGAATGCAATTTGAATCAGGACCAAATCGGTCTTCGGGTAGGGATGTCCAGGCCCAACGTTAGTCATTACATGAGGATGGTCAAATTGCCGCCCGATATTCAATGGTCCATCCGCAACGGGGATTTGGAAATGGGCCATGCCAAAGTCTTGGCGGGATTGCCTCTCATCGAGGTTCAGTTGGATCTGGCCAAACGTTGCCTTGCGGGGAATTGGAGCGTGCGTACTTTGGAAGCGGCCGCTAAGGCCATGGGTTCCCAAAGACCAACTTCAACGAGTAACGCCAAAGAAACCGCCCCATCGCTTTCAGGCCCCTACCAGCAGGTTCAAACCCGATTGAGCAGACATTTTGAAAGTCCGACCAAAGTTCAGGTTCAAGCCAATGGCAAAGGCGAGATTCGCATTCCCTTCACCGATACCGATGACTTGAATCGCTTGTTGGATTTAATATTCGATGGGACCTTGTAGAGTGAAATATTTGTGGGTCTTTTTGTGGGTTTTCTGCGGACTTTCATGGACCTGTTTTGCAGGGGATGGGCAAGATTCCTTGTACCTTCAATCACCATCCAAGGTGACATTACGCGCAGCCTTGATACCTGGCTGGGGGCAAATCACGAACCGTGCTTACTGGAAAGTCCCGGTGGTTTGGGGCGGATTGGGTTTTATGGCATACCAAACATCGCAAACCGCTGATTTGTATCTCACATACCGCAACGCCTACCGCGATCGGACCGATGGAGACCTCAACACAGTGGATCCCTTTGTGGGCAAGGATACCGAGGCCTCCCTCATCCAAAAAAGAGATTTGTTAAGAAGAAGCCGAGACGCCTACGTTTTGTTAAGTCTTGCCGCCTATGCCTTGCAGATTCTGGATGCCCATGTGGATGCTCACCTCAAGGCCTTTGATCGATTGGATTTCAGCGTAGTTCCCGCCACACCGAATGTGATTCCACGTTCTACCACGAATGATTTTTCCAACGTATGGGCATATCGGCCAAGCGCCTCACTTACCTTGAGCCTTCGTTATCGATTCTAAACCAATACGTTGAAGGTATGAATTTGGTCTTTTTGGGCAAAGGGAAATTAGCACAGGTCACCATGGAAATTGCCCAAGAAAGGGGGCACCAACTAGTGGGGGTTCATGATTCGGCTCACCCTTGGGTGACCCCCATCAACAAGAACGATGTGGACATGGTCTTTGAAATGAGTCGTCCTGAATTGGTCCATGCTCATGTTCTGTCGGCTTTGGAGCAGGGTCTACCTATGGTGATTGGGACTACAGGCTGGTATGATCGATTACCTGAAATCAAAGAACATTGCGAACGATTGGAGGGTAGCGTGTTATGGGCATCCAATTTCGCGCCTGGTGTTCAAGTTTTCAGGAGATTGGGGCGAACCCTTGCGGCCATGCTTGATGCATTACCTGATTTTCAATTGGAACTTCACGAGTCTCATCATTTGCAAAAATTGGACAGCCCCAGCGGCACGGCAATTCAAACAGCCCAGGACCTGCTGTCCTCTTCCAACCGTTATCGTCGTTGGTTGCCGGAATTATCCGCTGATCCCCAAACTTTACCAATAATTAGTCATCGATTAGAAGACGAGGTGGGCACTCATACTTTGGTAGCTCAAAGCGATTTCGAACATATTTCTTTGGAGCACAAGGCTAACCACCGTAGGGCCTTTGGTTTGGGGGCTGTACTAGCTGCAGAATGGCTGAAACAGCGTCAAGGTTTTTTTACCGTGGATCATTACTATGAATCCTTGTGGGGACTGTGCCAATAATTATCCAAACAAGTTCGGATTACGGGTAGGCGGAATTTTGCCTAGATGACGGTAGGCCCGCTCGGTGAGTTCACGGCCACGAGGGGTTCGTTTCAGATATCCTTCTTGAATCAGAAAGGGTTCATACACTTCTTCGATGGTCCCAGCTTCTTCGCTCACGGCGGTGGCTATGGTATTGAGGCCAACCGGTCCCCCAGAGAATTTTTCGTGAATGGTCATCAAAATCCGATTATCCATTTCGTCCAATCCGTGATGATCTACCTGCAGGGCGTTCAGCGCTATGGACGCAATCGCTTTGTTGATAATGCCTTGTCCCTTGATTTGGGCAAAGTCTCTGGTTCTTCGTAACAAGGCATTGGCTATACGGGGAGTGCCTCTGCTGCGACGTGCGAGCTCTTCGGCTCCTTCCGCTTCGATGGGAACACTCAAGATTGCAGAGGAACGAGTAATGATCTTGGCGAGCAGGTTGGCATCATAGTATTCCAAACGTGCATTGATGCCGAAGCGTGCCCGCAACGGAGCCGTTAATAAGCCAGATCGGGTGGTGGCCCCGACCAGGGTGAAGGGTTGCAGACCAATTTGAACCGACCGGGCATTGGGTCCGCTATCGATCATAATGTCAATACGAAAATCTTCCATAGCTGAATACAGGTATTCTTCCACCACAGGACTGAGCCGGTGTATTTCGTCAATGAAAAGCACATCGCCTGCTTGTAGGCCCGTCAACAGACCCGCCAAATCCCCGGGCTTTTCCAAAACCGGACCACTGGTGATCCTAATCTGGGCCTTCATTTCGTTGGCGATGAGGTGTGCCAAGGTTGTCTTGCCCAAACCAGGAGGCCCGTGCAACAAGACATGATCCAAGGCTTCAGCCCGACCCAAAGCAGCGGCCACAAAGACCTTGAGGTTATCCATGACTTTGTCCTGCCCTGCAAAATCCCCGAAGGTCTTCGGCCTCAGCTGTACTTCTTGTTCTTGTTCTTGTTCAGGCTGAACGGATTCCAAACCCTCGGCATCGAGATGGGGATTGCGCATGTTCAAATTTACGGCCATGCGGCCTGCCCTAGCGTTGGAAGGTGAGGAATTGTGAAGTAAATTGCATGCTATGGCATCGGACGCTCTAATTATTGTTCCTACCTACAACGAGAAAGAGAATATTACGGCCTTTCTGACCAAGGTTCTCAGTCTATCGTACCCCTTCGAAATACTCGTGGTGGATGATGGGTCTCCGGACGGAACCCAGGACCTTGTTCGTGAGGTTATACACCGAAATCCAGGTCGGGTCCATCTTCTTGCGAGAGCAGGCAAGATGGGCTTGGGAACTGCATATATCGCAGGATTTCAATGGGGATTGCAGAGGGACTACAAGTATTTCTTTGAGATTGACGCGGACTTTTCCCATAACCCTGAAGATCTCCTTCGATTGCTTGCGGCATGCCTCGAAGAAGGCTGCGATATGGCCATTGGTTCACGTTATGTTACTGGGGTTAATGTGGTAAATTGGCCCATGAGCCGTGTAATGATGTCTTACTTTGCATCCCGTTATGTTCAGTTCATCACGGGTTTGCCGATTCATGATGCCACAGCCGGATTCAAATGCTATACCCGACCCGTCCTGGAGAAGATCAATCTTCAGCAAATTCGCTTTGTGGGGTATGCATTTCAAATTGAAATGAAGTTCAAGGCTTGGATGTGTGGCTTCAAAATCAAAGAAGTCCCCATCATTTTCACCGATCGGACATTGGGAACCAGCAAGATTTCTAAAGGAATTGTCCAAGAGGCTGTATGGGGAGTGATTAAATTGAGGTGGTGGGCGATATGGGGAATGCGCAATGCTTATAACAAATAAAAAACGTTTGGATGTTATCAATCGGGACCTATGATGATGTGTTGAAAGAAGCAGGTCGCTCCGGTATGTTCCTCATCGCTGGTCCTTGCGTTGTTGAATCGGAGGACTTATGCCAAGAAATAGCCGAAAGGGTCCAATTGCTTTGTGCTGAACGAAACCTGCTCTATGTATTCAAGGCTTCGTACCGAAAGGCCAATCGCTCATCGGCAAGTTCTTTCACGGGCATCGGTGACCACGAAGCCTTGGGTATCTTGGGTCACATTCGGGAGCGTTATCGTTTGCCGGTTCTAACCGATATCCACGATGCGCAGGAGGCCTCCCTTGCCGCGAACCATGTGGATGTACTCCAGATACCGGCCTTTCTTGCTCGGCAAACCGATTTATTGGAGGCCGCCGCCCGCACAGGCCGTTGGGTTAACATCAAGAAAGGTCAATTCATGTCCGCTTCATCGATGAAATTCGCAGCGGAGAAGATAGAGCGACTGGGCAACAAACAGATTTGGCTCACCGAAAGGGGAACCCAATTTGGTTACCATGATCTGATTGTGGACTTTCGTTCCATACCGCGCATGCAGAGCCTTGGATATCCGGTGGTAGTGGACATAACCCATTCCCTGCAACAACCCAATCAAGATAGCGGGGTGACCGCAGGAACTCCGGAATTCATCGAAACCATTGGCAAAGCCGCCATTGTCTGCGGTGCTCAAGGTATTTTTCTGGAAACCCACCCCAATCCATCCCGTGCTTTATCCGATGGGGCGAATATGCTACCTCTCAATCAATTACCGCACTTATTGGACCGATTGATAGCGCTGGACCAAACGGTTCGTTCCTTCGCTACGGAAGAATCTTGATTTGTGTACGGCGATTGAGGGCTCGGCCCTCGGTACTGTTGTTATCGGCGATGGGCTGCGAGGTTCCGTAGCCTACAGCACGGAGTTGATTTGCTGCGCACCCTTGACGGACCAGAGATTGACTCACGGCCTCAGCCCTTTGTTGAGATAGGATTCGATTCTTTTCGTTGTTACCTGTATTATCGGTATGGCCTTGGATTTCGATGCGAAGCTCTGGGTTCATCTTGATCCATGCAGCCAATTGAAGTAAGGATGCCTTGGAAGCTGGCAAAGGGGTGGATTCATTCACCTCAAAATAAATATCGCGCAGAATCCATTCTTTTTCTGTTTTGAGACTTTGTTGTGAATCAAGAATTTGAGCCAAAACGGGAGTCTCAGGATCCATTAGGGGTTGGGCCGAAGGGGCCAATCCAAGGCGATGCAAGATGATACGGCCTTGGTGCGGCCTACTCATCCATGCTGAATTTCCGTTCGCTTCCAAAGCCAATCCCATTTCATCTTCATGGGTATTAAGGGGATAACCCAAATTGGTAGGTTCATCCCAGAGGACGATGGGAACCCCCAAACTTGCCAGAAGCTGAAAGTCTTTAGTCCAAGAACTCGGAAGCATAGCAACGGAGTCTGCGATTTTTCGAGCTCTGTACAGATCCATATTGCCCATACCTTCTCTGCCGGCAGAGGCAAAATACAAGTCCCTACCGTTGGGATGCAGGTATGGACTGTTCTCGTTATATGCAGTGTTCAAGGCAGGGCCAAGGGGTACGGGTGCAGTCCAAAGGAGTTTATCAGGTTCCATGTCCCTCCACTGCCACCAGGGCATGGGTTCAGGGTTTCCCAACGTATCCAGCGGCCAATCGGTGGAATCTATTTTCCCGTAACTAACCCACAAATCACTGCCACCAAGACCACCCTTGCGGGTACTTGCAAAATATAAAGTCAATCCATCACTGCTGAGGGTGGGTTGCGCATCCCAACCGGAGGAGTTGATTACCGAACCAGCCCATACGGCATTTTGCCACCGTCCTTGCTGACGAATACTGTAATACAAATCGCAAGATCCCAGGCCTCCATCTCTGTAACATCCCGTGAACCAAATCATTTGTCCATCCGAGCTTAACCAGCAGCCCCCTTCATCCAAATCAGAGTTTAGAGGACTTTCCAAAGCTTTGGCCTGTTCCCAAGTACTATCGATAAGATTGCTTTCATAAAAATCTTCGCCATCTGATCCCCTTCGCGTAAAAACGATTTGGGTTCCGTTGTGGCATAGGCAAGGCAGGTAGCTAGAGCCATCACCCAATAACGCTACAGGGGCCAACTGAGATTTGAGGGGTTCAGGTTTCTTCATGGCCTCCATTGCCCAAATGGCTTGTTTACGCCACAAGGCAAGATCACGGATTTGCATCTCCGAGGCTAATCGAAAGGAAGGTATATCTGCGCACTCTGCAAGCACCATGGCATAGTCTCCAAGGTTCATCGCGGCTTGGGCCAAACCGTGGTAGGCTTTGATAGACAATCTATTATGAAGACGAATGGAAGTTTGTAGTGCCTTCACGGCAGAAGCCCATTCTTGCAATTTCATATGAAGCTCGCCCAAGGTCAACCAAGCGGGGGCATATTCCGGGTATTGTTGGCAAACTTCCAAAACCTTGGTTGCGGCTTTGGCGTATTCTCCCAAGGTGGCCGGTTCTATGGCCTTGGCTAAAGAAGCCTCAGCCTTGCGCTGATCCACGTAAATCAATTCGTCGTTTTGCGCAAAGACGCAAGGTCTGAGACCCAAGATGAGGGCAAAGCCTAATCCCGCCGTTAGCAGGGCCTTCCCCAAATTAAATTTAGGGAATATCAAGGTACTTATGGGTTTGTAGGGACAAAGTCCATTGAGGTTTTTCTTGGATAAACTGCAATAAGAGCGGAGCAATGCTGTGCCGTTTATCCCATTCCGGCTGCACATACAAGAGGCAATCTTGGTGGAGCTCGCCCAAGAACCCTTGGGCCCAAGACAAATCGGAAGGATGATAAACCACGACTTTGAATTCATCGGCTACGGACAAGCATTCCGAAAGGGGGGGCTTGAACTTTTTGGGCGAAAGACAGATCCAATCAAATTCACCGCGAAGGGGATGGACGCCTGCCGTTTCCAGCCATATCTGCAGCCCCGCGGCTCGTAGTTGACGGGTTAAATCCGTTAAATCGTGCATGGAAGGTTCTCCTCCTGTGATGACAATGTTAGGAGAACCTGAACGAAGGGCATCTTGAACCAATTTGTTGACGCTTCGTAAGGGATATTGCTTGGCGTCCCAGGAATCTTTGACATCGCACCAAACACAACCCACGTCGCAACCCGCCAGGCGAATGAAATATGCGACCTGACCGGTATGCTTTCCTTCTCCTTGTAAGCTAAGAAATTGCTCCATGACCGGGAGCTGTACCGATTGCAAATCATTAGTTGCGACTTTGGCCGACATGGTGGACAAGGATGCGGGGTTGTTATGGAGTTGTCGCTGCTTGCCAGGTGTTGGTCAAAAGGCTTGCGATGGTCATAGGCCCTACGCCACCAGGGACAGGGGTTATCGCCCTGCAGAGTGGAGCGACTTGGTCGAAGGCTACATCCCCTCGAAGGACAAACCTTGAGGGTCTAGAATGGTCTTTTACCCTTGTGGTTCCCACATCCACCACCACCGCACCAGGTTTGATCATATCGGCGGTGACAAAGCCGGGTTTCCCCAAGGCCGCCACCAACAAATCAGCCCTTAAGCAATGCTCCTTGATTCCTATGGTCTTGGAATGGCAGAGGGTGACCGTACAGTTGCCGGGTTCTCCGGGCCTCGCCAATAGCTGAGCAAGGGGCGATCCTACGATTGCACTTCGGCCAAGGATAACGGCATGCATACCGCCGGTAACAATACCGTTTCTTCGTAACAATTCACAGATCCCTGAAGGGGTAGCTGGCAAAAAGGTGGGGAGGCCCAAGGCCATGCGCCCTACATTGACGGGGTGAAAGCCGTCCACATCTTTGGATGGGGCAATGGCCAGATTAATTGCTTGCGAATCGATTTGCGGGGGCAAAGGGAGCTGGACAATGAAGCCATCCACCTGCGCATCGTTGTTGAGACTTTCCACGACGGATAGTAGCTTGTCTTGGCGAATGTCGGAAGCAAAGCGAATCAGCCTCGATTCAAATCCAACATCCGAACAAGCCTTAATCTTGTGCGACACATACGATTCACTACCACCATCGTTTCCAACCAATACCGCTACCAACAAAGGCGGCCTTTGCCCTGAAGCAATTCGAAGGATATTGGCGGCTTTTAATTCTTCTCGAATCTGGGCAGCGGTTTGCTTGCCGTCAAGAATGAGGGGGGAGGGCATCTGTCAAAATGATTAATCCTCAATAAATCAATCCAATTTGAGCACCGCCAAGAAAGCGCTTTGAGGAATTTCGACATTGCCTACCTGACGCATACGTTTTTTGCCTTTTTTCTGTTTTTCGAGAAGTTTACGCTTACGGGAAATATCCCCGCCGTAACATTTGGCAGTGACATCCTTGCGCAAAGCCTTGAGGGTTTCGCGGGCAATGATTTTGGCGCCTATGGAGGCCTGGATTGCCACTTCAAACTGCTGCCGCGTGAGGAGCTCCCGTAATTTTTCGCACATTTTCTTGCCTAAGTCATAGGCCTTGTCTGCGTGAATTAAGGCGGACAAGGCATCTACGGGTTCGCTGTTTAGACGAATATCCATGCGTACCAATTTGGATTGGCGGTATCCGATCAAATGGTAATCAAAGGAGGCATACCCACGGGATATGGTCTTGAGCTTATCGTAAAAATCAAAAACGATTTCACCCAGGGGCATGTCAAAGGTGATTTCAACCCGGTTACTGCTCAAATAAGTCTGGTTTGTAATTATCCCGCGTTTGTGCATGCACAGGGCTATGACAGGCCCTATATAATCAGCCTTGGTGATGACCTGGGCATGAATATAGGGTTCCTCGATAAAATCAATTTGGCTGGGATCGGGGAGATCGGATGGATTGTTGACCGTCAGCATTTCGCCTTTGGTGGTCATACAGAAATACGAAACGTTGGGTACGGTTGTAATGACCGTCATGTTGAATTCCCGTTCCAATCGTTCTTGAATAATCTCCATATGCAACATTCCAAGGAATCCGCAACGAAATCCAAAGCCCAACGCAGCAGATGATTCAGGCTCAAAGACCAAGGAAGCGTCGTTCAACTGAAGCTTTTCCATAGAGTCTCTAAGTTCCTCGTAATCTTCGGTATCCACCGGATAAATACCCGCAAAAACCATGGGTTTGACCTCTTCAAATCCTTTGATTCCTTCTTTGCATGGTTTTTCGAGGCTTGTGATGGTATCGCCTACTTGTACTTCTTTGGCTTGTTTAATGCCAGAGATGATATAGCCTACATCGCCTGTCTCCACAAATTCTCTAGGTTGGGGCTTCATCTTGAGAATACCAATTTCATCAGCCCCATATTCTTTACCGGAATTGAAGAACTTCACCTTTTCACCGTTGTGAATTCTCCCATTAAACACTCTGAAGTAGGCAACCACCCCACGGTAATTGTTGTACATGGAATCAAAAATCAAAGCCTGCAAAGGAGTGGTGGGGTCTCCTTGAGGGGGAGGGATCCTATGGACGATGGCTTCAAGGACCTTTTCCACCCCTAAGCCGGTTTTGCCGCTGGCAGGAAGAATATCTTCTCTTTTGCAACCAATGAGTTCAACAATTTGGTCTTTGACCTCCTCAGGTGAGGCGGAGGGTAAATCCATTTTATTAAGGATAGGAATAATTTCTAAATCATGCTCCAGAGCAAGGTATAGATTAGAAATCGTCTGCGCCTCAATGCCTTGGGAAGCATCCACGATCAGCAAAGCCCCTTCGCATGATGCAATAGCCCGCGAAACCTCGTACGAAAAATCCACATGGCCCGGCGTATCAATCAGATTCAAAATATAGTCTTGATTGTCAAGGCTATAGTTCATTTGAATGGCATGGCTTTTGATGGTAATACCTCGCTCCCGCTCTAAATCCATATCGTCAAGGGTCTGGGCCTGAAGATCCCTATCTTCCACGGTACCGGTTATTTGGAGAAGTCGGTCGGCCAGGGTGCTTTTCCCGTGGTCGATGTGAGCGATAATACAGAAATTTCGGATATGCTTCATTCGGCCATAAAAGTACTTTAAATCTGAGCCAAAGGGGAATTTTAAAAGCAGATTAAACCTCCAGTTTGAGCTCTCAAAATACTTTTTTAGCCAAAAAAGGCCTTAATTTTCGAGTTATCTAAAAGTCATACTTTGAAATTCAATTTTCAATGCACCAAAGTGCTGTCTTTGTTTCTCGGTCTGTGGGCATGTATGAGCATAGCCCTGATTACCATGAGCGGTGGAAAAGCCTCTGCTCAATCCTACGTAACAAGTACGGTACCATTCTCCCCCATGCCGTATGCAGGTACTTCCTTAACAGGACAATTCAGTCAACCTGATGACGGTGTTGCGGGGCCCTATCAAATCGGTTTCTCTTTTTGTTATTTTGGTAACAACTATACTCAGTTTTGGGTAGGGTCTAACGGATGGGTTAGCTTTTCCCCCGGTCAGCCTACGACCTACACATCAGCGGCCATTCCTAGCAACGGTGCTTCGGTACCCAAGAATTGTGTCATGGGGCCTTGGCAAGATTGGTGGTCCAATCTCAACGGAAACGGAACGATCTCGTACCAATCGGTGGGTTCTTACCCCAATCGTAAGTTGGTGGTTTCCTTCCTTCAATTGCCCATGTTCCAATGTACTTCTTTGTTAGGGACATTTCAAATTGTGCTGAACGAATGCAACAATACCATTGAAATTTATATTGAGAACAAACCCAATTGCACAACATGGGCAGGGGGTACTGCTGTTTTGGGATTGCATAATGCACTCGGTACGGTGGCGTTTGCGGTTGGTGGCACAGGCCCTAATTGGTCGAGGAATTCAACACAGTGGGTAGTTTCACCTACAACGCCCGGTTTGACCTATCCTAATTCGTCCCAAAGTGAAGGATGGCTATTCTCCCCAATTGGGCAATGTCAAGGCATTTATTTCGGAGGCTTCAAATCTATCGACACCACTTCTCGATGGCCAGTGATTAATCCGCCTTGCTATTCCAATCTCATTGGTCTCAAAGCTAAATCCGGTGCGCTTATCTGCAGCAGCATCGACACCAACGGAACGGATTTTAGGCTGTACAATCCTGCTGGTCAGTTGATGCAAATCCGCAAAGTTTCCTTTACCTGCAATGGAAATCGGGTAGATTCCATTACCGTGGAATCCGCGATTGATTTTCTGGTTAACGGTGATCATCATTTGGTCATACGAAGGGGATTGGATAACAATACCCTGTTGGGGGATTGTGGTTCAGGAACCCAAGAATTCGATACCATCATTGTCCGATTAAATACCTGCTACGAGTACAATTCGCCCATCCGCATTCGCAATGTGGACGTTCAGCCCAACAACAGGGATATTGTGCTCACTTGGTCAACCCCTGAGAATTTTGACACCACCTTTTTCAAGCGCTATATACTTTACAAGAACGATAGCTTGAATTCGTCTCGGTGGTACCGATTCGCATCGGTGGCCAACCTTCACGATACCGTGCTGACTACAACTGTTCAAGATCCGGCCGAGGGTGGGCGTGATTTTTTGGCTGTATTGGAAATGAAATATTATGGTCAAACAGATTTTGGGGATTCGGTGAATAATATTTTTCTTCAGGCGGGAGATACCACTCTCAATAATGGAAACAGGGGAGTGGGGCTCATTCGTTGGCCAGCATACAAAGGGTGGCCCAACTCCAAGTACAACGTCTTTGTAACAGCGGTAAACGATACAATAGGATTGTGGGTGGGTTCCACCACAGATACGATTTTCAGTATTCAAAAAGGCACTAAACTAGGAAGGTACCGCCTCTGGGTTCAGGCGGTGAACGGAGATAGCAGCTTTATGGCGCATTCCAACCGGATTTTCTTTGATATCATTGATAGACCCGTCATTGTATTTAATGTGATTACGCCTAATGGAGATGGCGTAAACGATAATTTTACGATCAAGGATATTGAATACTTTCCAGGAACCAAGGTCGCCATTTATGATCGATGGAATCAATTAGTTTTCAGCAGCGAGGATTACCTTAACGATTGGTCACCATCCAATTTACCTGCAGGAAATTATTATTATACAGTAAGGGTTATTGATAAAAATCCGACCTATGGTCCTCTTCAAATAATTAAATAAAAAATGAGAATTTTACTTTATTACTGCCTTAGGACGACAGCATTGCTGATCATGTTCCTTCTGATACCAGGGAAAGCGAGTTCGACCCATATCGCTGGGGGAAATATTACGTACATCAAGTTAGCCAATCCCAACGAGTACCAAATAACACTTACCATTTACAGGGATTGTAATTCAATCATGCAAGGTCCGTTCTCTACTTCCAATATGAACATGTACTATCGCAACGGTTGTGGTCAAACGTATACCTTGCCCGTTACCTGGATTCCAGGAACAGGTATTGAGGTTGTTACTGCATGTACCATTGATCCCAGCACATGTAACGGCGGTACGCGATACGGTTTGCAGGAATACAAATGGACTGGAACGGTAACATTGCCCTTCTCCGCGACAAATCCGACATGCAACGATTGGTATTTTGTGTGGGGAAACAGCGTCACCGCGGGTTGGTGTTGCCGAAACACGAATAATACACTGGGCCCTGCTCCGGGGCAGCAGAATTTCTTTATCGACTCCTATTTGAATAACAATGTGGCTGCGGGGAATACTTCGGCTCGTTTTAATTCCTTTCAGGTTCCTGCATATTGCATTCAGGAGCCGGTGACCGTTGTTTTTGATGTTTCAGAGCCTCAAGGTGACTCTGTGGTATATTCCCTTACATCCGCTTTAACGGGTTGGAATGTGAATGCAAATTATTTGGCACCCAGAACACCCCAAGTTCCTGCTAATGTAGTCGGTAATCAAATCTCTATCAACCCAAGCAATGGGAATATCAGTTTTTTCTCCAATACGCAACAAACTTCAATTTTCGTCCTCAAAGTAAATGAGTACCGTAATGGTGTCTTAATCGGTTATGTAAAGGTGGATGTCCAGGTTATTTTGGGTATTGGACGATACTGTGATAATATACGACCGGGATTCAAGTTTGATTCAACCGCTGTTCAGTGCACCACCGATACTACCTTCAAGGTGGAACTCAATTCACAGGTCGCTTGCAATTCAATTGCTCGAAACGGTTCGGATTTTAGGCTCTATGATCCAGATGGGGATTTGGTGCAAATCCAAGAGGCAAGACCAGATACCTGCATCAGCGATGGACGTGCGCGAAATATTTGGATCCGATTGACAAGGGGCTTTGAGAAAAATGGTCGATATTTTCTGGTGAGCCGGAAAGGAACGGATAACAATACTTTCGGGAACCGGTGCGATTTGTTTATGAATGAGTTTGATACCCTCATTATCAATGTAAGCAATTGTCCTGATTATCGCGCCCCGTTGTTGATGGAAAATGTAACACTCGACACCATCAACGAAAATGCGGTGATTCTGAATTGGCGAGTCGATCCCAACAACGATACCCTAAATCGATCTTGGTTCAACGGCTACAATCTCTACCGTTACAGATCGGGAGAAAATCCCGTGCGTTTAAGCAACCGATTTTGGATAGAATCCTCCGTTGATTCCCTAAAGCACCGGGATGTCTATGCACCTGTATTACCCAAGGACGAGCCTATCAGCTATAATGTTGATCTTAACCTTATCAACGGAATTCGGAATATTCGATCACGCACATTGACAACCATTCGCTTGGTGAATGAGCCTGCGACCAACGAAGATGATTCCGTCATGTCTTTGCGATGGAACCATTATCTTGGATGGGATAATGCGCTCTATCAAATAGAGCGGTTTGATCTCAAGCGTCCAGAATTAGGTTGGGTTGTGGATACGGCCAACTGGGCTGATACCATTTTATCTTATAGAAAACCTAGAAAGAAAGGATTGTATAAACTTCGTTTATACACCGAACGTCTTGATGCGGTTTTCCGATCCTATTCCAACGTGTTGGAGTTCGGAGTACCATATAGAGAAGTCGTGGTACCTAATGTAATTACTCCTAACGGTGATGATATTAACGACAAGGTCAAGATAAAATATTTATACCTCTACCCAGGGTCAAAATTCACTATGTTCAATCGATGGGGTCAAACCGTTTTTCATTCCGATGATTACCAAAACGATTGGGATGCCCCTGGGCTTGAAGCAGGGAATTATTATTATCTGCTCAAAGTGAATGACGACGGTAATGATGTCCCCTACACAGGGACGATTCGGGTTATCCGCTAGTCTTTGATTTGGGTTTGAATAACTGGTAACGCTCTATCTTGTTATAAAGGTGGGAGCGTTGTATCCCTATGCTTTCAGCAGTTTTGGCGATATTCCAATGGAATTCTTTGAGCTTACGTTCTACAAAAAAACGCTCGGTAAGCTCCTTGAATCGTTGAAAATTATCTTCCTCCAAGGTAGCAATAATAGAACGGTACTCCATTTGCTTGCTTTTCTCTGAAGGTTCTTCACCGTTTCCATCCAAGCCAATGGGTAGGATATAGCGTTGAACATCTTTTCGCGTAATATTGGGACCGGCTAGGATCGCGAGCCGCTCCACTGCATTTTTGAGTTCACGTAGATTACCTGTCCAAGGTAGAGCTTGTAGAGTCCTAAGGGCGTCTGGTTCAAAATGAAGGGTTGGAAGTTGATATTGCTTACAAATCCGATTGAGATAAATACCGGCGAGCATGGGGATATCATCGCGACGTTGATTCAAGGATGGCAAGTGGACAAGGATAACACTAAGCAGATGGTACAAATCCAACCTGAATTTTTCCTCATCAATGAGTTGAACCAGGTCTTTTTGGCTTCCTGCCAGAATTCGAACACCGTTACGGTTGGTACCGCCTTGATTTTTGGAAGATTCCAATAGACGAACTAAGGTCAGCTGAGCCGGTCCTGGTAAATCAGCAATTTCATCCAGAAACAAAGTACCTCCCAAGGCTTGATTATAATAGCCTTTGGGCAAAAGGTTATTTCCTACAGGATCTCCTTGGCCAAACAACTTAAATTCAAGGTTATCCGCTGGGATGGTGGCACAGTTGAGGGAAACGAAGGGGCCGTGACTTCTGGGACTAAGACGATGAATGAATCGGGCAATCCACTCTTTTCCGGTTCCGGCTTGTCCACTAATCAGAATGCGAACATCGGTGGGAGCTACTCTTTGCAAGGTTTCCTTGAGTCTAAGGAGGGTAGGGGATTGGCCCTGTAGTTCTATAGGATCAAGGTCATCTTGAGTCCAAGAAATGGCCTCTTGCTTGAGGGCACGGATTTGGAGAGCATTGCGTATGGTAATCAAAAGCCTGTCAAGATCCAATGGTTTAGTAATAAAATCAAAGGCTCCTAGCTTGGTAGCTTCAACAGCAGTCTGCACATTGCCATGGGCAGAAATCATAATTACGGGTAAATGAGCATAATTCCGTGCACAATGGGAGAGCAGCTCCATGCCGTCCATGTGGGGCATTTTGATATCAGACAATATCAAATCAAATTCCTCATCGACCAAAAGTTGTAATGCCTGTATTCCGTCACCAGCCAAATCGACTTGGAAACCTTCAGCCTCCAGGATATCATTGAGACTATCCCGAATGCTTGCTTCATCGTCAACAACAAGAATCCGCATATTCATTGTCTAATTTACTATACAAAGCTAAAGCAATTGCGATCCCAAATAATTTATTGGGGGGTAGTATTGAATGATTTTCAAAAAAATGGTTGCGCTATAAGCCAGATTCTGTATGCCTTGCGGCATTTCCACCATTTATCTAAGCGGCCTACCCCCCGGGAACGCACGAGCAACGCTGCCCCGGTATACACGGCCTTGCAACCCAGGAGGTTTACCCCAAACCGATGTCACCATCGGAGCGCGTGAGCTCTTACCTCACGTTTTCACCCTTGACCTTGCGGCCGGTTCTTTTCTGTGGCACTTTCTACCGGGTTACCCCGGCCTTTGTTTCCAAAGCCTGGCGCTCTGCGTTGTCCGGACTTTCCTCCAGCACCAAGGTGCCAGCGGCGGAACGCGCAACCGCAACGAAGTTAAGCTCCATAGAGGGTATTTCGGGCTTCTTGGAGGATGGCCTCCGTTTCTTCTCGGGTATTGGATTCAGCATAAATCCTCAAAACAGGCTCGGTTCCAGAAGCGCGAAACATTACCCAGTCATTTTCGTTTAGCCAACATTTGAAGCCATCGGTCGATTCAGTTCGTTGCACGGTATAGGGTCCGAAATGAGTGTATGCCCCATTAGCCAATTGAGTCATGACTTCCGTCTTGTGTCCATCTTCGATGTGCAAGTCCCATCGATCATACCAAAAGGTACCAGAAATAGCGTAGACTTCCTGGATAAGTTCTTCCAAGGTTTTGCCGGATTTGGCCATGTATTCCATCAGGGTCAAACCGATCCATATCCCATCCCTTTCGGGGATATAGCCGTCAATCGCGATCCCACCAGACTCTTCGCCTCCGACCAAAACCCCTCCCTTGCACATGATTTCACAAATGTATTTGAATCCTATGGGGGTGACCTCAAGGTCTAGACCGTAGTATTCGCATACTTTGGCTATACGGGGACTTACCGAAAAGGAAACGACGACACGGCCTCTTCGCTTTTGGACTCCTGCTAAGTAGGCTACTAATAACATCAAAATATGATGGGAATCCACAAAATTTCCTGAAGAATCCACAAGCCCGATGCGATCGGCATCACCATCTACGGCCAAGCCAATTTTCAAATGGGTTTGATTCGCCATAGTTGTGGAAAGCTCATGGAGATTGCGAGCAATGGGTTCAGGGGCCTGGCCGTTGAAGCCAGGATTGTGCTGGCAATGAAGTAAATGAGCTTTGGGAAACAAGGCCGGAATAACGCCTTGACCCGCCCCGTACATTGCATCGAAGGCAAGGCCATGGGAAATACCGGCGATAGCTTCCAAATCAAAATTCGAGCGAATTTCTTCGAGGTAAGCCTGCATGAGGTCTATTTTCTGGACCATTCCTTGCGAAATCCAATAATCCATAGAACGGGTCAGCGTGGGAATCTCATCCGGAATAAGTTCCTCGACTTCGCTAATCATGGATGGAATGGCAGGACCTCCATAGTGAGCTTTGATTTTGAATCCGTTGTATGCCGGTGGATTGTGGCTGGCGGTGAGAATAATACCTGCCTGGGCCCTATTTTGACAAGTACCTAAAGAAACCATGGGAGTGGATACAAAGTCGTTTTGGTCCCAAAGAACTTTGACCCCACTTTGAGCCAAGACTCTGGCAACCACCTCGGCAAACATGCGTCCTCCAAAGCGGCAGTCTGACCCCAAAACCACCAATGGCTGCGAATTATGCTTGAGAAGCCAAGATGCCGTTCCCTGAGCAACCCTTGATACATGATCTACAGTGAATTCACGAGCGATAATCGCGCGCCATCCATCGGTTCCGAATTTGATTTTCATGACCCAAATATAAATCTCAAGGATAAAGTGCTGTGGCATTGCAGAGATCTTGCTGCTCTTTTTGCCCAAAACCTTGTACTTTTACACAGTTAAAGCGACTTTCCATGAAAAAAGACTCCTTGGAACAAGACCTTAGAGCCCTAATCGCATTGCGAAATAAATTAAGTGGGTTGCATTATTCAGATTCTGCCTACGACGAAGTGGAAGATGCGATGATGGAGGCCGAGGACGCCTTTAACGAGAAGCACGGCCATTATTTGGAGTCCAAACTCCACAAAATTCATGAAGCTCATTTTCCTGGTCAAGAAGTATTGTTGCCGACTGCTTATATGGCCTCTTATTATAACGATTCGGTTATTGAAGAGGGCGGCTACGAGCTGCCTATGGATGAAGGTATTTTGGTGGATTGGGAATCTGCGGGGCAATCAACACGTCGGGCCAAATTAGTTCTGGTTCCAGCTCCCTTGCGTTTCATGCTTTTTGATGGGGAAGCGTTGCAAATGTTATGGTCCATAGAGAATGAGGAGGTATACCATGTTCCGCAAAGCAATGGTGAACATTAATTAGCCTTATGTTAATATTCAAATTCATGAAAAGTTACTTCATTTTCAATCTACAAATCTTGGGGTTTGGCATACTCTTAACTTTAATGTTAGGGTGTCAGCCAAATTCCCCTGAACCGCCCAACAACACAGGTTTAATTTTGGAATTAAACCATGTTTACGAAGTGGGACTACCACCAGCGGCTTCCGTTCCTTTAGTTCTCAACCAAAGCTGGTTGCCCACCGCTATGAACCAAATTGAGATCAACCATTGTCAATATTATTTAACAGGCTTTGCTTTGCAGCGCTCGGACAGTACTTGGTTAGAATTTCCGGATGCAGTGGCCTATGCAGACTTGGAGCGTCAGTTTCAATATGCTTGGAAAATTTCTGATACTGCTCCTGCCGGAACCTTTATTGGATATCGCATGGCCGTGGGTATAGATTCCCTACGAAACCACAGTGACCCCGCTGGATGGCCAGCGTCCAATCCACTTTCTTTATTTAACAGTGCGCACATGCATTGGAATTGGAACACAGGGTATATTTTTTTCAAATTAGAAGGACAGTATCAACGTGTGGATCCGCCCTTAAACGGGGGATTTTCCTATCATTTGGGCGGGGACTTCTTCTATCGCCCTATAATTCTCCGATTTCCACCGACTACATTAAACAAAGTTTTGGAAACCATGAAGGTTGAATTGCGTTTGCGTCAATTTTTTGACGGCAGCCACATCCATTGGATCACGGATTCTTCCTCATTTTCTCATGCATCCTTGGGGGACCGTGTTGCCGAGAAATTAGCTTCCAATCTTGGCGTTGCCTTTGAATGGAAAGGAATATCAAATACCAACCCCTAAGCCAAAGGGAACAGTGACTAATTTCCGATTTGCTTGGTTTCTGTTATTAGGACTTCTGTTGTTTGGTTGTAGGCCCGACAAGTCTAGAATTTTCCCTGCACCCACAACCTACAGCATAGATTTACCGCCACCTGGTCTTGGATTCCCCTCGTTGCCTTGGCCTACGGACAATCTTGCCACGGTCGAGGGTATTGCTTTGGGTCGTAAACTTTTTTACGATAAGGAATTGAGTTTGGATAGAACGGTAGCATGCGCATCTTGCCACCTGCCAAATCATGCATTCACGGATACTTTGGTGTATTCAAGAGGCGTGAACGGTACGCTAGGAACTCGCAATGCGATGCCTCTTTTTAATTTGTTATGGGCCAATCGTTTCTTTTGGGATGGACGCTCACCCAACCTCAGGGATCAGGTGGTTCAGCCTGTTCAAGATCCGTTGGAAATGCATTTGCCCTTGGAAGTGGCCCTATCTAGGCTTCAAGGTGATGCAGCGTACAGGGAGCGGTTTGGCAAGGCCTTTGGCGATGAAACGGTGAATGTCGAGCGCTTCCAAAAAGCGCTGGAGCAATTCCTCTTGTCCATGACTTCTTGGCGCTCCAAGTTTGACAAGGCCCGAATGGGACAGGCTACCATGAATCCTTCTGAGCAGCGGGGTTTGGATCTGTTCATGCGTGAATATTCTGCACCAAATACAGGGAGGCCATTAGGTGCCGATTGTTTCCACTGCCATGGAGGAGCACTTTTTACCAACCGTTTATTTGAAAACAATGGACTGGACTCGGTTCTCAAAACAGGCTATCAAGTGGTTACAGGGCTAGCAGGGGATCGAGGTAAATTCAAGGTTCCTTCGCTTCGGAATGTGGGACTCACTTCACCGTATATGCACGATGGCCGCTTTGCTACTTTGGAGCAAGTTATTGATCATTATGATCATGGCATCGTACAGAGCAGTACTTTGGATGCCAACCTAAGGATTCAGTCCGGTGGTTTGCGGCTGAGTTCTCAGGACAAGGCAGACCTTATTGCCTTTCTGCATACCTTGACCGACAGCACGCTCGTTTCCAATCCTGCCTTCACTGAGCCTTGAGGACCTTTTTCTTAGGACAGATTTTGGTGATAATGATCTTCACATCATGCGATGATCAAAGCATCGAAGGTCCCAAATCTTATTCGAAACAAGACCATGGAGAATCAGTGTTTGTTTCTTCTTCTTCTGCCTTAGGACAAGTTTTTTTTAGCGATCCGAGATTTTCCAGTGATGGCCGTGTGGCTTGTTCTTCATGCCATAGGGCAGAATTTGCGTTTGCCGATACAACGGCCATTTCAAGGGGTGTGTGGGGTAGACAAGGTATCCGAAATACACCCACTTTGGTGGGACTCCATGATGATATTCTACTCATGTGGGATGGGGGGGTTACCCCGCTACGTCACGGAAGTCAAGGCATCTTGGCTGCTTTGACCGCTCATCGTGACCAGGATATGAACCCCATTGACTTGGAAAAGAAATTGAGGCATTTTATAAATTATAAATTGATTTTAAATCGATTATATCCTCGTCATTCCTTGGCGGCAGGATATCTCTTGTCCATCCGAGAATATGTGAGAGAGGTTGCCACCATTTCGAAAACAAGGGATCGAAGTGCCAAAAACTCAAATGGTATTAAAAATAATTTCCAAAAAAATATAATCAACCAAGGTCTTGTCTTGTTCCAAGGCAAGGCAGGTTGTATTAGCTGCCACCATGGCCCCTCCTTGACCGACGGACGCTTCTATAATTTAGGTTTGGACTCGGTGGACCCAGGAAGGGCTGCCATTACATTATTGGAAGAAGACAGAGGCCGTTTTCGGACTCCACCGTTGGTGTTCCTCAAGAAGACGGCCCCGTATTTTCACAATGGATCTGCTCAGACATTAAATAATGTGTTGCAGCACTACATAAATGGAGCGGGCGAGGCAGGGCAAATCAGCCTTAATTCAACAGAGCAAAACGCATTGCTAGCCTACCTAAATTCGCTGTAAATTCCACAGGGGGGAAATTAAGGGATCTCAATGCCGTAAAAGCCTTTGGTGCCATTGGGGTACAGTCCCTCAATGAGCAGCCCACCTTTCTTCCCACGAACAAGCTCCCGCAAAACCTTTGGGCTGTTGACCGCGGTTTTGTCCACCTTGGTGATAATAAAACCCTCTCGGATGCCACTTTCCTTTAATTTGCCGTTCCCTAATTTGTTGATTTTGACCCCGGATTCTATTTTAAGGCTTTCGAGTTCTTTGCGGGATGCACCCTCAAGTTTGGCACCCAGCCAATCACTTGCCTCTTCCTTGGGGGCCGCTTTGACCAATTCAGCTTTGCCATCGGAATTGCGTAATTTGACTTCGTAGGTTTGGGATTTTCCTTTACGGTTAATCTCCAAAGCAACTTTTTCGCCAGGTCTTTTACGGCCCACGATTTCCATAAGTTCTGGGGTGGATTTGATACTTTGTCCCTCGACTTTGGTTATCACGTCGCCCTTCTGGATTCCTGCTTCTTCTGCAGCTGAATTTGGCATGAAGTCGGCTACGTAGGCTCCACTAATTACTTCGAGGCTTTCGCTTTCGACCAAGGCTGCATCCACGTCCCTGATTTGGATGCCAAGGAAGCCACGCTGCACTGCTCCGTGGACCTTGAGATCCTCCACGACTTTGGTCACCAAATTTGCGGGAATAGCAAAGGCATATCCTTGATAAGCCCCTGTGCTCGATGCGATAGCGGTATTTATACCGATCAATTCACCCTGCACATTGACTAATGCTCCTCCACTGTTTCCTGGATTAACTGCGGCATCGGTTTGTATAAAGGCCTCAAGGCTAGTACCACCGCCCAAGATATTGATGTTACGGGCCTTAGCAGATACGATGCCTGCGGTAACGGTGGAATTCAAGTTGAAGGGGTTGCCTACAGCCAAAACCCATTCTCCGATTTGAAGCTTATCTGAATTTCCTATTTTAACAAATGGTAAATCATTGGCTTCGATTTTGACCACAGCAAGGTCAGAGCTTGGGTCTTGGCCGATTACCTTTCCGTTGAAGCTACGTTTGTCGTTCAAAATGACTTCAATTTCGTCCGCTTCTTTGATAACATGATTATTGGTCACGATATACCCATCCGCAGAGAGGATGACTCCTGATCCAGAACCCATTTGAGGGCCCTTTGGCATCATATCGGGACCATTGAAAAAGTCCCGAAACATATCCATACCCGGAGGGATTTCGCCATTGAAGGATCCTTGGGCACTTCCTTTGGTTTTAATGTGCACCACAGATGGCGTCACCGTAGCAGCGGTAGTTACAAAATTGGGATGTTCCACAATATGCTCAGGAAAGGCAGTCAAATTGACAGGGGCAGATCCCCAATTGGCAGGGTGCAAGGCAGGCCTTTTTTGAAGTCCGTACACAATCCAGGCTCCAAACAAGCTACCCAAAAAAGCGACAAGCACAATACCTCCGTATTGACGAAATTTTGACATAATATTCATTTTAAGAGTTAACGATTTTCCCTCAGCAATGTTCAAAAATCGTGCCAAAAGCTGGGATTGGCTTAAAGAACGTTCCCCTTACTCCGTTAGTATGTTTGCCTTAGTCCTAAAATCACGTCTTCCCTTCTATGCAATTTGAATTTTATAAATACCAGGCTTGCGGTAATGATTTTGTTTTGGTGGATCTCATTTCTCCAACTACGACTTGGGCTACCCAGGCGTTTGATTCAAGGTTTTGGCAAAATGAAGCGGTGATGAGCATATGCTGCGATCGAAAATTTGGCGTAGGTGCAGATGGAATATTGGTTTTATTGCCCGTTAAGGAGTCTACTGACAAAAATCAAGACAAGCAGAGTAAGGCCGCCTATTACCTTCATTACTTGAATGCGAATGGCAAAGAAGGGTCATTGTGCGGTAACGGTTCGCGGTGTGCAGCGTCTCATGCTTTTCGCAAGGGTTATTTCCAAGGAGTTGAAGGGATTTTTGACTCAAGTGATGGAGAGCATCAAGTTTTACAGACTTCTGATGGTATGATTGCCTTGAGTATGCAAGCTCCTAAGGACATAAAGGTTTTAGAAATAGGAACCTATATTAACACTGGATCACCGCATTTGGTGTTGCCTGTTCGAGATCTTGTTAATTACCCAGTAGAACGCGAGGGCAGGTCTCTACGCGAACATTCGCTCTTTATGCCTATCGGTACCAATGTCAATTTCATGGAGGCAATTGATCTTAATCATTTGAAGATAAGAACATACGAACGTGGTGTGGAAGCAGAAACGCTTAGTTGTGGAACTGGGGCGGTAGCCTGCGCATTATTGCATATGCAACAAAATTTAGCTGAGTTCAGCGACTCTGTTGCAGAAATTAATTTGCATTTCCGAGGAGGCAAAATGAAGGTAACCGCCTGCGTTGATTCTGTGGGTTCTATTCAACAAATAAACTTAATTGGCCCTGCTCATTGTGCATTCAAAGGTTTGTGGATGGGCTTTTCAGGCAAAACCTATAATTGGTGATTTATTTTTGAAAAAGATTCTTCGGTCCTCTAATCCACCACTTCGTTTAAGATTATTTACAAACTCGAATCCATGACATTAATAGCATCCGTTTCAGGAATTCGAGGAACCATAGGTGGTCAACCTGGCTCGAATTTGACGCCTAACGATATCGTTTCTTTCGTCAATGCCTATGCAGGCATGTTGCTCGAAAAGGGGCATGGTCGCAAAGTTGTGGTGGGTCGTGATGCCCGTATTTCAGGAGAAATGGTGAGTCGCTTGGTTTGCGGCACCTTGATGGCTTGCGGATTAGATGTCATTGATTTAGGATTGACCACCACTCCAACCCTCGAGATGCAGGTACCTCGTGTTGGTGCATCAGGCGGTATTGTATTAACAGCATCTCATAATCCGGGGGAATGGAATGCCCTGAAATTATTGGATCACCACGGTTGCTTTATTAGCACTGAACAAGGGGCATCTCTGCTCTATAAGGTACAAAGTGGGGAAACAATCCCGTACGCTGCCGTGCATGAATTGGGCCAGTACCATTACGATGAATTCGCTTTGGATGCTCATATTCAAGATATTTTGGCTTTGCCCTTGGTGAATCGTCAAGCAATTGCAGACGCTGGCTTGCATGTTTTGGTAGATGGAATCAATTCGTCGGGTGCTGTGGCAGTTCCCGCGCTATTGGCCCAATTGGGCGTTCACCGTGTAGAGGTATTGAATGAAGAGCCCAACGGCCATTTTGCTCATAACCCGGAACCTCTGCGAGAACATTTGGATGAGGTTTGCTCTGAGGTGGTTTCACGTCAAGTCCATTTGGGCATTGTAGTTGACCCCGATGTGGATAGACTCGCCTTCGTGATGGAGAATGGGGATTTGTTCGGAGAAGAATATACCTTGGTCGCAGTTGCGGATTATGTAATGCGGCATCGTCCAGGTCCAGCAGTTTCCAATTTAAGTTCATCTAGGGGCCTTCGTGATTTATGCAACAGGTATCAACAGCCATATCATGCCTCACCGGTAGGCGAAGTACATGTGGTCAAGGCTATGCGCGAAACAGGGGCTGTGATAGGGGGAGAAGGGAATGGAGGCATCATATTCCCTGATTTACATTACGGAAGGGATGCCTTGGTGGGTATTGCATTGTTTCTTACGCATTATGTGGAACAAGGACTGTCGATGAGTCAATTGAGATCCAAATACCCAGCCTACAGTATGGCCAAAGAAAAGGTGACCTTCGACCCCCACGCAAATCCTGAATTAATGTTGAAACGTTTGGCCGATTCTTTTCCTAATGCTGTGAAAAATTGGTCTGACGGACTCAAAATTGATTTGGAGGAAGGTTGGTTGCATGTCCGTAAATCCAATACGGAACCCATATTGCGCATTTATTCCGAAGCAGTTCAGGCGAGTGCCGCCGCCGAACTTGCGGCCAAAGCTCGCCAAATCCTAGGTTCATGACCAACGATATTTCCCGCATATACTTAGATAATTCTGCGACCACCCCGATACACCCGGAGGTTGCTTCCGTCATGTCCACTCTTTTGGTCGGGTGTTACGGAAATCCCTCCTCCATTCATTTTCTTGGAAGAGAATCCCGCATCATAATCGAAAAGTCCCGAAAAAGCATGGCCCAAGCATTAGGCTGCTCACCATCGGAAATATTCTTCACATCAGGTGGAACTGAGTCCGATAATATGGCTTGCCGTTGCGCCGTTGAAAATTTAGGAATTCGTCGCATCATTTCATCTTCCCTGGAACACCATGCGATTATCCATACCCTAGAGCAGCTTCATAAAGTTTATGGCACTGAAATTTGTTTGTTGCCAAACGATTCTCAAGGTTTCTTGGATTGTGATAAACTTCAACAATGGCTACAGGAATCGAGGGACCTAAAGATTCCAACACTAGTAACGTTGATGCACGGCAATAATGAAATTGGAAATTTGTTGGATATTGCAATGGTAGCTAATATGTGCAAATCCCATAACGCTCTTTTTCATTCGGATATGGTCCAAACCGTTGGTCATTATCCGTTGAATTTTACAGATTTGGGTCTGGATATGGCAAGTGGCTCTGCTCACAAATTTTATGGCCCCAAAGGTGTAGGATTTATTTATATCCGAGGTGGTCTCCAAATAGGAGCCATGTTGGCGGGAGGTTCACAAGAAAGAAACATGCGAGGCGGTACTGAGAATTTGCCCGGAATTGCAGGGATGGGTTTGGCATTGGAATTGTCGGTATCCACCATGGAAGAGCGTCGTAAACGTATTACCGGTTTGAAAAAGAAACTCAAAGAAGGCATCCTTCAGGCTATCCCCGAGGTAACGTTCAACGGTGCCGAACCTTCCATGTACCAGGTTTTGAGTGTTTCTTTTCCTCCTCATCCCAAAGGAGAAATGCTACTCTTTCACCTTGATATCGAAGGCGTATGTGCTTCCGGAGGCAGTGCATGCAGCTCAGGGGCTGAATCAAGATCACATGTACTCAACGGTATTGGTATGGCGAACGATCGTACGGCAGTCCGATTTTCTTTGGGTTCTCATAACACCGAAGAAGAAATCGATAGAACCCTCCAGGTATTGCAGAAAATCCTTGCGAAATCGTAGTTTCCATCCAAGCCGCCGTATTCAATGAACCAATGCGTGGGGGAGGGTGTAGTCGTGCTCAATTCCTTGAAACCCCCAAAAGAAACGACATGGTATCAATACCATCGGCATATCTATCAATCTCCGGGAATTGGCATTGTCCAAATTCTACAGAATGGTAACACCAGGTATTCCATAATTCCTTATCAAATTGGCTTTTGAACGAAGAATTCAGCCCCCACTTTTGAGTAAGTTGATTTCCTGACCAACATTGGATCACTGGAATATCCTCTATGACTTTTCGGGCTAAATCTTGACCCGATTGATAATAGTCAAAGTGAAGAACGGCAAGGGGAGATGATGCGGATCTGTCCTCAACGAGGATGACCGAGCTGTTGTTATAGAATGGCTTTCGATTGAGCATATGTAGAGCCAATTGATAGTCTAAATTATTTCGGTAACGATGGTTCGAACCTTCCCATGAATAATGCTCTAAACCCTCCAAAATATGTTGCGGAGACATACCCTCTGGGACCAAAAGCTTTGACACGTTTCGGCATCCTTTACCGTAATACATAAAAATATCCTGACCCAAACGACCCCAATCTTCAGGACGTTCCTGACCGTCAAGGATGGCAATGGAATTTCGATGGGACCTGAACAAGTGAGGAATATGCCCAAAATACTGGTCGAAGTAGGGTATGGTAGACGCTGAACCCGTTGCAATCAGGGCATCCACCTGATTGAGCTTTTCGAAGATACTGAAACGACCACTCCACTCAGGTTTCAAGGCAAGTAACCCCTGCATTGCCCATGATATAAGACCTGCATCCTCTGAGGACGGCTTAACGTGGGCCGAATGACCCGCAATTAAAGTGCAAAGCACATCGTGCAAGCCTGCCAGTGGAATATTACCAGGTAGGATTAAACCCACATTCCTTGGCTTTTTATTGGCTGCCAATGCTTCTTCATAACGAGTAAGCCATCGTTCAAGTCGTGTATTCTGCAAGGAATTGGACCACGCTTCTAGGGCATACTGAAGCATTCTAGGCTCGAACCAAGGGTTTTGGACTGCAACAGAAGACGACCATTTCTGCCAATCATCGCGATCCACCGTTGACCTCATCCATTGGCCCCATAGATGGAGGACCGAGACAAGGTGCGATGCTGCAGAATTTGATGACATAGAAAGGTATTTGTTGTAAATTTGAGTTGCAAAATAGGATAGAATGGCCATCATGATAACCGATCAGTGCATCAATTGCGGTGCATGTGAACCGGAATGTCCCAACAACGCGATTTATGAGGGAGGTATTTCTTGGAAATATGCCGAGGGCACCCAACTTCGTGAAATGGTTCAACGATCAGACGGATCCTTGGTTCATGCCCAAGACCCTATGACCCCGGTGAGCGATGATCTTTATTTTATTGTCCCCGATAAATGTACCGAATGCGAAGGTTTTCATGAAGAGCCTCAGTGTGCGGCGGTATGCCCAGTCGATTGCTGTGTTCCTGATCCCGAGCACAAAGAGTCCAAGGCTATCTTGCTCGACAGAAAGCAATACCTGCATGAATCATAACATGGAATTTGTATGATTATTTCTTTGAAAACATTACATACTCTGTGATTCCAGATTCGCCACAGCTACCGAAAATCAAAGTAGGGATTCTTTTTGGTGGTAATTCCCGCGAAAGAGAAGTTTCTTTTGCAGGAGGCCGTACGGTTTATGATTTACTGAACAAAAGCATTTTTGAAGCAATTCCGTTTTTTGTTGATTCCTTTGGGTATTTGGTGGAGCTTGATTGGCCCTTTTTGTACAAAGGGAGTATTAGAGACTTTTATCCTCCTTCAAGGTCATTCAACCACGAGTCAAAGTCTGATCATACCGATTCTACAAATACTGTTTCACAAAGCTCTTGGATGCCCTATGCCGAACAGCATGAAGACTCGAGTCAACATGCAGAGGCATGGAGGAATGCAATAGGGAAACCTGTAGCTTGGGAAGACCTATCCCAAAGAATTGATTTGGTATTTATGGCATTGCACGGAAGGAATGGGGAAGATGGCCGGGTGCAGTCCATTTTGGATTTTTGGGAAATTCCTTATACGGGCTGTGGTGCTCGCTCTGCTGCATGGGGAATGAACAAGGTAGCTCAGCGGAGAGATATGCAGGCATCAGGCTGGGATGTTCCAAGTTACTTGTCCATTCCTAGGTTAGATTGGGTGGGGAATGGCTCTTCAGCCAGGGCTCTTTGGGTTGAGAAAATCATGATGCAATTTCCGAACGGTTGTGTTATCAAGGCTGCAAATCAAGGAAGCAGCATAGGTCTAACCTTGTTACGCGATTTGGATGCTAAGGCCATTGAAGAGGCCGTTGATAAAGCCTTTTTCACGTCAAGAATCTATAAGGCAGAATATCTAAATTCCGACGGCACGGCCTTGGATCGATTGGCTGATTTTCGAACTGGCGTTGGATTTCCTTTGAGGGATCGAGCTTCAGGAAAGGTCTGGTATTCACCCACAGCTTGGGAGCATTGGTTTCTGAATGATTTTACGGGGGATATTTGCGAAAAGGAATCTTTGGATTCAGAAACTGATGTTTTGGTCGAAGAAATCATTGTTGGAAAAGAATTCTCTTGCATCGTTCTCGAAAAGATGGATTCTACTGTCTCTGCCTTGCCACCAACTGAAATTACATCTTCTCAAGAATTTTATGATTATCGATCCAAGTACCTCCCAGGACTTGCACGCAAGAAAACCCCCATTGATTTACCGAATGAACAAATTCATCAAATACGAAGGTCCTGTGAAAAACTTTTTAATGACTTTGATTTCTCAGTTTATGCACGTATTGATGGTTTTGTAACTAATGAGGGTAGAATCTACCTGAACGATCCTAATACTACATCGGGGATGATGCCCTCATCATTTTTCTTTCAACAGGCTGCTGAAATTGGATTAAGTCCGTCGGCATTCCTTACCTATATCATAAGTGCCTCAATCAACGCAAGATTTAAAGAAAACCCCGCCTCCGATAGGTGCAAGAAATTAGAGAAACAGCTTGGTCAGTCTCTTGATTTGGTAAAGCAAGGTCAAGGGAAACGCAAGAGAATCGGCGTACTTATGGGGGGCTATTCTTCGGAACGGCATATTTCAGTAGAATCTGGTCGCAATATTTACGAAAAAATTTCTTCTACAGAAGGCTACGAAGCTATTTCTTTGTTTCTAAGCGGCAGCCCACAAAGTTGGGATCTTCATGAATTGCCAATTCATCTTCATTTGAAGGATAACGCAGATGATATTTTAACAGAAATTCAAAATGCTACAAGACCGGGGGTGCTTGGACAAATCCGTGATGATTTCAAGGAGCTTTTGGGCATCTATGCTCCCAATGCCTTGGAATTTCCTATGCCCATTGCTTGGGAAGAATTGGTAAATCAAGTTGATTTTGTTTTTATTGCCTTGCACGGAAGACCTGGTGAAGACGGGGCCTTGCAAGCACGACTGGATTCCTTGGGAATTCCATACAACGGATCAGGGGTTAGCAGCAGCGCTTTAACAATAGATAAATTTCTTACTGGTCAATTGCTTCGTTCTTCTGGTCTTAAAGTGGCTGAACAGAAGCGAATTTCAATCGAAGATTGGCGCGATGGTTTATACAAACCATTGTTGAAAGAGAAAGGTATTTGGCCTATGATTGCCAAGCCGCTTGATGATGGATGTTCAACGGCGGTTTACCGAGTGACATGCAAGGAAGAATTAGAAGCGTATGCGGAATTATCTTTTCGTGAAGTCAATGTTTGGCCCACGGAAGCCGCCTCATTACTGAAAGTTCATGGGGCTGAATGGTTTAATCGTTCGAGTGCATTTTTACTTGAGGAATTTATTTCAGCTCGCGAGAATGAATATTTATTGGAAATAACAGGGGCAATGTTGGTTCAAACGAATGCTGCAGGTCAGCGGTCTTACGAGGTCTTTGAGCCCTCGGAAAGTATTGCTGGACAAGGGATATTAAGCCTTGAAGAAAAGTTTCTGGCAGGACAAGGAACCAACATAACTCCAGCAAGTTTTGCAGAAGCACACGATGAACAGTGTCGGATAATGGGAATCGTGCAAGCAGAACTTTGCAAAGCAGCAGAGGTGGCCGGCGTTGAAGGTTATTGCCGAATTGATGCCTTTGTTGGAATATCCAAAGATGAGGATATTCGCGTAGTCATCATTGAGATTAATTCACTCCCGGGTATGACACCCGCTACATGCATATACCATCAGGCGGCAATCGCCGGTTACTCTCCTCATCAGTTTATCGCAAAATTAATTGAATTAGGAATCGAAAAAATGCAAAAAACATGAATCCTTCAGTACGTAAATTTTGGTTATGGTTTTTTTCGATAAACCTTGTGTTGATTATTGGAATATTTCTAAGTATTAAAATCTATACTGCACATGGTCAATCCATTAAAATCCCGGTTCTTGTAGGTCTTTCTGTTGAGAAGGCTAAAAGTATTTTGGATGAAATGAAATTAGAAGTTGTGATTGCAGATTCTTTGTTTGAATTAAACATGCCACCCGGCTCTGTTATACATACAGATCCTTCAGCGGGAATTGAGGTTAAGGTAGGTAGGAGGGTATACCTGACCTTAAATTCATTTACCCCAACACTATCGAGAGTTCCGAATTTAACGGATCTATCATTACATAAAGCCTCCATCGATCTAAAAGCGAAGGGCTTTTTCATCGGACAAATCGTTAAGCGGCCTGATATTGCTAAAGATTTTGTCCTCTTTGGTGAATTTAATGGTAGGACCTTAAGGGAAGGAGAAATGCTTCCGATGGGTTCAACGATAGACCTCTATGTAGGTACGGGCGAGAATGTAAATGAGGTAGATAGCACTTCATTGGTTTATGAAGAAGAATATTAATCGGGAGGTCATAAAGTATAAGGTTATAATTTAAGAAATTATTTTGCGTTTTAGATTTTCTTGAATCATCAAAAAATATATGAGTATTTTTGTTAAGAGTTTTATTTTACTTTTTTTCTTTTTCGGGAAAATACTGGTATATGCCCAGGAAGGAGTATTTCCTATACGTTTTAATTCAACCTTACAGAATTTTTATATCCAAGCGACAAATACAGGACCTACCGGAATTCTACGTTCCAACGATACTCTGACTTTGCCATTTGTGGATGACTTCTCCTATTCCGGGTTTATTCCCAACCCTCATTTGTGGGCGGATCGTCATGTTTTTCGCAACAACGATATGGCGATACGACCTCCAGGACAAGGATTTGTGACCTTTGATGGATTGGATTCCACAGGTCGTCCTTACGATAATAGTTCTTTGTCTGCCTCAGGTCGAGCGGATTTTTTAACAACGCTGCCAATCCGCCTTGGATCTTTTACTGTGGCAGATTCTTTGGTTTTGACTTTTGCGTATCAACCGGCGGGTTGGTCAGAAAGCCCTGAGCCCACCGATTCGTTGATTTTGGAGTTTCAGTCGAGCAGCGGTGCGTGGAACCGGGTTTGGTATGCGAATGGTTCATCGGCCCTGCCTTTTCGGTATGCAATCATTGGCTTGAACGATCCGCAATATCTCTACGATGGGATGCGTATGCGGTGGGTGAATTACGGATCCCTCACGGGCTTAGTGGATTGCTGGCATTTGGATTATGTTTTCCTTAATTCGAGTAGAACCATTTCGGATACTCTTTTTAATGACATTGCTTTGGTGCAAACCAATGCTACATACCTACGTCCTTACCGAAGTATGCCCCTGAATCAATTTTTGCAGGATACCTCCAGATTCCTGAATCCTACGCACGGTGTTTCTGTAGTGAATAACGGTGGCTCGGTAAGCTACGATCGCTCCTATCGCGTGTTTTCTCCAAGTTCCTCGGTTCCTTTGGTCACCAGTTCACCCTTACCCTCTTTGACGTTGGGGACCTTGGGCA
The DNA here is from genome assembly GCA_005799025.1 of Bacteroidota bacterium. Classification (GTDB taxonomy): domain Bacteria; phylum Bacteroidota; class Bacteroidia; order UBA7662; family UBA7662; genus SYHX01. The sequence continues at coordinate 36,025 of SYHX01000052.1, forward strand.
GTACGGGATTGATTTTTCAGCGATTTGCCGTTCCCACAAGCAGCGCGGATAGCCTGACCCTTCGAATTGAATATGCGGTGCAGGCTGTAGGAGACAACCTCACTCGCAATGATACTTTGATGGAATCTGTAAAGCTTTGGAATGAATTTGCGTACGATGACGGGACCGCCGAAACCGGGTATGGAATTAATGTGATTGCTGGTTCCTGTGCGAATAAATTTTGGCTTTCGAGGCCCGATACATTGAGGGGAGTTTGGATATACTTCACCCAAGCCGCCGCTAATGCTTCCAACGAGTTGTTTGTTCTCAAAGTTTGGTCCCAAATTCAAGAAGGGGGCAGATCGGCAACCGAAATTTTTCGGTCTTCCATCCCTTACCGCCCTCGGTATGGAGATAGCATTGGACAATTTCAATACTTTGCAATTAACCCTCCTTTGGTCGTTCAGGATTCTTTCTATATCGGGTGGCAGCAAGAAACTTCAGGGCTCATTAACATAGGGCTTGATCGCAATGACACCTTGGTTCGCTATAACCGATGGTTTAATACCCAAGGTATTTGGGAGGAATCCTCAATCGCAGGTTCCTGGATGATTCGTCCTGTCATGGGGGGACCCTTTCGGTATCCAACGTATAACCAACCTCTCAAGAATGCAGTCCACTCGGAATGGCTGGTAATTCCGAACCCTGTAAATAGCTCGATTCCAGTAATCAGCATTCGGGGATTCGGTCAATTGAAGTATGCTCAGGTACACAATGTTACAGGGGAATTAATGGCACATTATCGTTTGGGAGTTTCGCAAGACGATCAACCAATCCCAAGTCAGGCAACGACCATATTTGAGTCACTCTTGGAGTCTGATGGATCCTACCAAATCGAAATTCCATTAAAGGCTACGAAGCCGGGTGTTTACTTCTTTTTGCTTCAGGAAGTTGACGGCTCTTTTCATCGTTGCAAATTCCTAATCCAATAACCTCGTTGCTTATGCCCTCGAATACAAATTCCAAGAATCCATCGCAATCCTTGACGGTGATGAATGAATTAGTATTACCTAATGATACTAATACGTTGAATAATTTGATGGGAGGCAGGCTCTTGCATTGGATGGATATATGCGCTGCAATTGCAGCTCAGAAGCATGCTAACCGAATTGTGGTAACCGCTTCTGTAGATAATGTGAGCTTCAGTCGAGCAATTCGACTTGGGAATTTGGTGAGTTTAACCGCCAGGGTAACCCGTGCCTTTCAAACCTCGATGGAGGTTCACCTTGAGGTCTGGTGCGAGAACATTCCTCAAGGAATTCGTCATCTGTGCAACAAGGCCTATTTCACCTTTGTGGCGGTGGATGATGCAGGTATGCCCACCCAAGTTCCGGAACTTGTGCCTGAAACAGAGGAAGACCAGATTCACTTTGCAGGAGCATTGCGCAGACGGCAACTCAGGTTGGTACTCGGTGGTCGTATGAAGCCCAGCGAAGCCAATGAGCTGCGCTCAATTTTCGAAAGCAATCCAGGGAAACCTTAAAAATCGGGATTGTGTGTGGCAATTGTTTAAGGTCAGTGATCAAAATCACTGTCCCTTAGTTTGGGATTAATTGTACCTTCTTTGACCTGAAATTCAATTTGCTGAGGCCCCATACTGATATTAACTTTGTGAGGAATCAAAAGCCCTTTGCCAATATCCCTATAGTCCGAGAATGAAGTGGTATTCGAGGCTTCCTTACCGTCAGGGCCTTTGGAATTCCGTAACGTTTGAACCTTGAGACCTGTGCTAAGGTTGTAGAAATGGCTTTCGGTATTTCCATTCAAATAAGTCCAATCAAGTCTTACGCAAAGGTCTTTGTTGAGAATTGCCGCTCCTCCCAATTTCAATTTGCCGTTAGATTGAGCCAACCATTCGATCTCCGGACAAGGGAGCGCATCGAGTGCTTGCTGAGCAGTCTCCTCCGTATCCGTAGGCCTATCTCCTTGCATACTTTTGCGTGAAAGTTTCCCGTCCTTATACAAATCGGAGGACATGACCATCGTGCTGTTCAATTTAACGGTGGTCAATGAGGACAAGGGCTTGCGTTGTTTGATTTCAATCAACTCCAAATTCATTCCTTGGAGGGTGGCGGACATGACCGTTCGCATGCTTTGGACTTTGGACCAAGCCTTGACGCCACCAGTTGCTTGGACGTATTGATTCAATATGGATTCCAAGGTGACATTGGCAGGTAATTTGATGGCGGTAGGGTCTTCGGTAATTTCACCATTCCAGTCCACCCATTCGATTTTCCCATCACTGTCTAGGGCCTTGAGCTTAGGCCCGATTTCTGAGCCTTTGCCTACGCAAATCACGACGCAATTTTGAGGTTGAATCATTTTGCGAGCCATATCTTGAACTTTGGGAGCATCAACCCCAGCTAATTCTTGCAGATAATTACGGTAATAGGAAGGTGACATTTTGTAGCGCTCCTGGTCAATGTAGAATCCAGCGATGGTTTGGGGGTTCTGAAGAGAAATCGAAAAGGTTCCATTGAGGTAGTTCAGTACTCCCTGCAATTCTTCTTGAGGAACCAAAGTGTCACGGATGCGGTTGAGTTCGAAGAAGAATTCACGAACGGCACTGTCGGTGACCGCATTCCGAACTTGAGCATAGGCGCGGAATTGTCCTACCAAGGGATTCCGGCTCAGGGAAGAATAGGCGCCGTAGGTATAACCATGGGTTTCACGAAGATTATCAAAGAGACGAGCATCGCTTGCTCCAAGGATGGTGTTCATTACCGACGATGGAATAACATCAGAAGAACCAGGCAAAAGTTGCACCGTGTTCGCAATTCGGATCACAGTTTGCACCGCTTCGGGGCGGTCCGCCACCACAATTCGAACGCCTTGTTGGACCTTAGGGAGCGAATGCTTTTGCATTGGGACAACGTTTTTGGACCAATTTCCCAAATATTGCCGAGTAAAGCTTTCTGCAGTGGCCCTATCGATATCCCCTACAATGGCCAAATACGCGCAATTGGGTCTAAGGTATTGATCTCTAAACTCTTCACAATCCGTTAACTGAATGGACTCCAGTCCAGTGGAGGTCATAATCTCTCCGTAAGGGTGCGCCGGACCGTACAAGAGTTTGGACAAAACCCTTTCGGCAATAGATTCGGCATTGCTTTTCTCGGTTTCGAGGTTAGAAAGGTTTTGTTTGACCAAGCGCTCCAATTCATTTTGGCGATACTTGGGTTGGGTAAGCATTTCACCGACCAAACCAAATACGGATTCCATATTACGACTTAAGGCAGACGCGTAAACGGATGTTGCGGAGGAGGAGAGCGTTAGCCCTAGCCGGTCGACTGCTTCGTCAAATTCTTCTTTGGATTTGCTCGCGGTACCGCATTTAATCAGATCCCCGGTGATGTTGGATAAACCTGCTTTGGTACCTTCGAGTAAGGGATCATAGTCCCAAACCAAGGATAAACTAACACGCGGCAACTTGCGATTGCGGACCAAAAACACTTTGAGGCCGTTTTCAAGTTCCCAACGTTCAGCTTCGGCCCAACGGATTTCTGGAGCAGGCTGGGGAAGAGGTATACGACTGCGATCAAGAGGCGGTTCCGGCACGATTGGCGGAGTAGGTTGCATAACTTTTCCTTTGATGGATTTCGACGGCCCAGAAGTAGTGGCCTTGGTTTTGGTCTGTGCCCAAGCAGAAGAAATGCCCGTCAATGGGTCAGCGGAGTTGCCATAAAGGAAGGCGAGAAATAGAAGGAAAAGAGATTTGAATTTCATAATAAATTATCTTGATCGGATGGATTAAATAATCACAAATGGAAAGGCCTAAATGCTCAAGGTTTAGGTTTGGGCATATAATATAAGGTCACCTGATTGGTGGACACCAAATAGGTATTGGCTACCCGGCGAATATCTGCTGGGGTTACCTTACGAAAACGCTCAAATTCCGTGTTGATCAGGTTGGCGTCGCCATAAAAGAGTTCGTAGTCACTCAATTGCTCGGCGATGCCTTGCACGGTTCCCAATTGGGCGACCCGATCGCTTTCGAGTTGGGTAAGCAATTTGTTCAGTTCAGACTGTTGAACGTTTTCTTCGCGAATCTGCCGGTATTCTTCCTTCATGGCCAGATTCAAGGAATCCACGGAAACGCCCATGTTGACAATGCCGTACATGATGGCCACCCCATGATCCACCATTCCCAGTGGAAAAGCCCCAACCGCTACCGCTTTCTGCTGGCGATCCGCGATGGACTTCTGAAAACGAGAAGAAGCTCCCTGTGATAGTAAACTAGTCAGCATGCTCATGGGATAAAAATCAGGAGTTCCTTGAGCGGGCATTTTGAAAGAATGGACAATGGCAGGCAATTGAATGTTATCATAAACGGTGTCAATACGCTCGGTGGTTTGGACAAGTTCTGCCGGATTGGGTCTGGGAATGGGGCGCGTTGACGATGGAACCGTCCCAAAATAGCGGTTAACCCATGCCTTGACCTGTTCGGATTGGAAGTCTCCCGCAATGGAGAGCACCGCATTGTCCGGAACATAGAAGGTGCGGTAAAAGTCCATGAATTCTTCGAGTTTGGCAGAGTTGAGGTGATCCATTGAACCAATGACCGAACGGCCGTAGGGGTGCTGCAGAAATGTACGTCGCATGGTTTGATCCAATAGTCCGCCGTAAGGGGTATTGTCGTAACGCTGACGCCTTTCCTCTTTGACCACCTCCCTTTGGGTTTCAATTCCTTGGTCTTCGATTTTGGCATGGAGCATGCGCTCGCTCTCCATCCATAGACCCAGCTCCAATTGGTTGGAGGGCAATATTTCGAAATAGAAGGTTCTATCGTAAAATGTGTTGGCATTAAGTACTCCTCCATTGGTTTTGACCAATTTCATGTATTCACCACGTCCTATATTCTCACTGCCTTCAAAAAGCAAATGCTCAAAAAAGTGCGCAAAACCTGTTCGGGCAGGGTCCTCGTTTTTGCTACCGACCTTGTAGGATACGGTAACAGCGACAATAGGTGTTGAGCTGTCTTGATGCAGAATGACTTTGAGGCCGTTAGCAAGTTGGTATTTCTCAAAGGAAATCACTTGGGCAGAGCTCCACTGAATTCCAACAAGGAAACCAGCAATCATCAGCATTAGTATCCAGTTCCTTGGAGTTGTACGGTTGGCGGTTTGGTTCGTTACTTGCATTTTGATATTGGATTGGGGTTCATTGATGAAGGCAATTAGTGTTTGTGTTGGGGATCAATTTAATTTCATGATCCAACCGCGGGTGTCCTGGGTTTTGCTGGTTTTGATATCGTCTAGCATATGACCCAACATGTTGGAATACGTTCGGGTCTCGAGAGATGGTAATTCCAAACGCCGATCTTGAACGGTGATGCTAGAAATTTGGGCTACGGTCGCCGCTGTTCCTGTACCGAAAGCGTCCTTAAGTTCGTTACGCTCGTAGGCAGCAACGACTTCGTCGATGCTGATTTTGCGAACTTCGACAGGGAGGCCTGCTTCGATGGCCAGTCCAAGAATACTATCCCGGGTAATTCCTTCCAGTATGGTTCCGTCGGCAATAGGGGTTACCAGGGTATCACCAATCTGAAAGAATAAGTTCATGGTACCCGATTCTTCGATGTATTTCATTTCCTTTCCATCCAACCAAACCAGTTGGTCAAAACCTGCTTCTCGGGCATGCTTCAGCGGTAACATACCCGCAGCATAATTCCCGGCAACTTTGGCGAAGCCTGTTCCCATCGGAAAGGCCCTGACGTAACGATCCGAGACCTTTACGTGCAATGGTGCGGTATAGTAATTACCAACGGGACAATTGAAAATAATAAAGCGGTAGGAATCCGATGGCCGAATACCCACGTACTCATCTATCGCATACATGAATGGACGGATATAGAGGGAATAACCTGCCTGACGGGGCACCCATTCTTGATCCAGATCGAGAAGGGCCTTGAGTCCACCTATGAAAATATCTTCCGTCACGGCTGGCATGCACAATCGCCCCGCGGAGCGAATCATACGACTCATGTTATCGTAAGGACGAAAAATTTGCACCTGCCCTTTCTGGTTCCTGTAGGCTTTGAGGCCTTCAAAAATGGATTGTCCGTAGTGCAATGCGGAAATCGCTGGGTTGGTTGGAATTTCACCGTAAGGTAAAATGCGGGCATTTTGCCATTGGCCATCTTGAAATTCGGCCACAAACATGTGGTCAGCGAAGACTTTGCCAAAGGGCAGATGGTCGAAATCAACTTGCGGTAAGCGGGAGTTTTCGATTCGGGTTGTAGGAAAAACGGGATGAGGCATGGTGCGTCGAAGTTAGGAAAGAGGCCCTTAACTTGCATCCTTGAAGAAATTGAAAACAATTGAAGAAGAGGCCACAAATACCTTTTGGGCGGGTTCTACGATAGGGGATCCTCTTTGGGAAGAATGGGTCTTGGATCAAGAGGTCCTTGACCTGCTCGAAAAGCCTTTCAATCAAGCAAATCAACGGGAATTATGGGTCCTGGTTCAAGAAGAGCCCAATGAAGAAAACCAGGCTCTGCTGCTCAAGATTGCCGCGTCCATCGGGTACAATCCTTCTGAATTGCGAATTGTTGCGATGGCATCATTAGACAGTACCCGAAGCCAAGATTTTTGGACGGCTCAACCATGGCTTGCTCGAAAAGTCCTCTATTTGGGGATATCTATGCCAGAACCTCCCCTTGGAACCCTTGTAAAGTGGGCAACGGCTCCCGATTTGACGACCTTGAGCGGCGATGAAAAGGCAAGGAAATGGCTATGGGGTCAAATCAAAGGTTGGCTCGATGCGACGAATTGAAGACCTACATCGTTGGGTGCTGGCCAGTCATAATATCCACAAGGCACAGGAATTACGTTCTATGTTAAGTTTGCGAAGGATTGAATTGCTTACCCTTGCTCAACTTAATATTGTCAAGATTCCCGCTGAAACAGGAAATACCTTTCGAGAAAATGCCCTTATCAAAGCCCAAGCCGCCCATTCTGCCTCAAATTTACCTGCTTTAGCCGATGATTCAGGCTTGCAAGTTGAGGTATTGGATGGTTTGCCCGGGGTGCATTCGGCCAGATTTGCAGGACCAAATGCCACGGATGAAGAAAATATCCTACTTCTCTTAAAACGTTTGACAAATCAAGTTGATCGTAGCGCAAGCTTTGTATGTGTGCTGTGTTTTTGGGACGGAAAACATGCCACCTATTGGGAGGGCAAAGTTGAAGGCCAAATTCTAGAGACCCCGCGGGGTCATCACGGATTTGGCTACGATCCGGTTTTTGAAGCCAAAGAAATTCCCGGACAAAGTTTGGCCGAACTTGACCCATCCACGAAGAATAAAATTTCTCACCGTGCGGCAGCGGTTCAATCCATGTTGGCTTCCTTGGACTCCGTATAGCCTTGGTCTACAAACAATTCGGTCATTGATGCTGCTTCTTTGGCTAAGCAATCGCAACGCTCATTTTCAGGATGCTTGTTATGACCTTTGATCCATTTCCATTGCATGCGATGTTTTTCAGCAAGTTCAATCAAAGCCTTCCATAAATCAGGATTTTTGACATTTTTCCAATCCCTCTTGATCCATCCAAGCGTCCACTTGGCATTGAAAGCCTCAACTAGATATTTAGAATCGGAAATCAACTCAATATCATGTGCCGTTCCTTTGATTTCCCGGAGGGCGGCGATGGCCGCCATGAGTTCCATCCTGTTATTGGTAGTTAGTCGGAATCCACCGCTAATTTCTTTGCGATGTTTTCCACTAAGGAGTATGGCTCCGTAGCCCCCAGGACCGGGGTTGCCAAGGGCTGATCCATCCGTATACACGGTAATTTGAGCCATCGATAAGATTAGTTTTGACCGTTGTGGTGAATCTCTGCCACCACAAAGAAGGATCCTGTAGCAAGCACAAGATCAAATTCTCCAGCAGCAGATACAGCTAATCTCCAGGCATGATCTACCGATGGCGATACGGACCCATTTAGGCGATAGGTTTTGGCCTTTTCGGCAAGAGCTTCAGCAGGTAGGGCACGTGGAATTTGAGGGGCGCAGAAATAATATTGAGCATCTTGGGGCAACAAGGACAATATCGCATCGTGATCCTTATCGTTGACCATGCCCAAAACCAAATGAACTTGGGGCCGAGATCCGACCGATTTTTCGCTTAAACCAACAAGGGTGGATTGGACTTGTTCCAAAATGGCGCCAATACCTTCCTGATTATGCGCTACGTCCGTTATGCGCAAGGGACGGTGACCCCAGATTTGCCAGCGTCCTTGTAAGCCTGTTAATCCCGATACATTGCTCAGACCCTGCAAACACTTTTCATCATCCAAATCTTCCCCCAATTGACGCAAAATGTCCACGGCCATCAACGCTTGTCCTATATTTTCGGATTGATAGTCCCCTAACAAATCACAGAAAAGAAGTTGTGGCCATTCCTTACCATTTCTTTGAATCTTCCAAGCAAAAGCTCCATCTTCCTGTACTTTCTTTAATTGGTAACACATATCCGCATTATAAAGCAAGCATCTTAATTCATTGGCTTTGCTGGAAAATACCTGTTGGATATCATCAGATTGTCTCCTTCCAAGAATAAGAGGAACACCTCGCTTCATAATTCCTGCTTTCTCCTTAGCGATAAGGGGTAAGGTAGGCCCTAGTAAATTCATATGATCCCAGTCGATATGAGTGATTAAGGTCAGAATTGGCTGTACAATATTGGTGGAATCCAATCGCCCACCAAGACCTGTTTCAATAACAACAAAGTCAAGATCAAACTCAGCAAAATGTGCAAAGGCCATAGCAGTCGTAAACTCAAAAAAGGAAGCCTGAGGATATTCTGAACATTTTTGCAAGATTTGGACCCAGTGTACAACGCGTTCTTCTTCAATTGGTTGTCCGTTGATTCGGATTCTCTCTCTGAAATCGCGTAGGTGCGGAGAGGTGTACAAACCTGTTCGATACCCCTGTGATTGTAACATAGCGGCTATCATATGCGAAACAGAGCCCTTACCGTTGGTACCTGCGACATGGATCACCTTGCCCAATCGACGTTCTGGATGATTTAAAAAGCGACACAGGATTTGAATTCCATCCATTCCTTGGCGATAGGCTGCAGGACCAATTCGATGAAACATGGGCAATTGTTCGAGGAGCCAACTTAGAGTTTCTGTATAGGATTTGTTGAAAGATGATATCATTGATAAATATTGGGCAAATAATTGCCCTTAATTTTCTGGATGCTGTAGAGAAATATTACCTATTTTGTTTTACCAATTATTAACTCGTATTTCAAAATACCACGTTGAATATCTTTTCCATTGTCACTGCGCTTAAAGCGAGCTTTTTGAGTAGCTTCCATCAAGGCTCGACGCTGTTCAGAAGTAAGGGGTATCGTGCTTTTGGGTGTACCGATAACTCGTACCCTTCCTTCGCGATCCACTTCGATAAGAATATTCACTGGGGCATCTTTAAGAAAATTAAATTTTTCCGGATCGGGCTCTTGCGCAAAACCTCTACTTTCCAAGCCATCCCCGCTGGCCGAAAAGCCACCACTCCCAGTGCTTTGGCCTGTGGATTCAGGGGATCCATCTTCCGCCCCTTGAGTAGGGCGTTTGTCCTTACTTTGTTTTGCGGAATTTTTGCGATCGAGCAAACGTTGTAAACGAGGATCCATAGGCTTGGTTTCAGCGGGTGGACTCGTTTTGGGGTTAACCACAGGCGCTTCCTCTAAATTCTGAGTCGCTACGGGTTGGGATTTGGTATCTGTAATTGCGGGCTTGGGCTCTGGAGAGGTAGGTTCTGCGCTTTGTTCCGAAGAAGAACTTACAGATGGATCTATATTCGGTAAACCGTCAGGGTTGCCCAAAGCCAAGGCCATGCCTCCAGCATTGTTCTCGGCAGAATCTTTTTGGGGAATACCCAAACTCAAGAGTCCAAGGATCAACACCAGAATCAGGTGTAGTATAAGGCTCAAAGCCCATGCTTTGATCTGCGAACCTTCTTGATTATTCATCTTGGATCGGTAGCCAAAACCATTTTGAGACGAGCCTCTTGGGCCCATTGCATTACATCGACCACTTCTTGAATCGGTACCAAACGATGACTCTGCAGCATCAAAGTTTGAGCGGTATCTACTGCAGCAAGGGACGCTAGCTTGCCTTTCAAAGCCTCTTTATTTATTTTTTCGTTTTCGAGGTAGTAATGCGAGAGGCTATCAATGCTGATTCGAATAGCCTGTTTCTGAACGGTTTGCCCTTTGCCTTTGGGCAAGAGTAATTTGAGGGCTTGAGGGGCCACCAAGGTTGAGGTTAGCAAGAAAAATATGAGCAAGAGAAAGACAATATCCGTCATGGAAGCCATGCTGAAATCAGCTTTGACCTTAGAGGTTTTTCGAAAATTCATGCTATAGGATGTTTCTCGGTAAGCTCGAGGGTATCGCCCACCATAAATTCTAGTTCCGTAAGCTGCCTTTCTACTTTGACGGTAAAGTAGTTATAGGCTAAATAGGCAAGAATTCCGACCATCAAACCTGCAGCAGTAGTGACCATTGCCTCGTAAATACCACCTGACAATTTGGAAGGATCTATGGAGGCTCCTGATATGGACATTTGGTAAAAGGCACGGATCATTCCCGTAACGGTACCCAAGAAGCCAACCATGGGGGCAGCACCGGATACCGTGGCCATCATGGCAAGATTTTTCTCATAGTGTACGGATTCTTTTTTTCCATAATAGTCCATATGCTCACGCATCGAATCCATAGAAAGAGAAGATTGTTTCTCAAACATTTGAAGGTATAACCGAGCCAAGGGTAAATCAGAACGCTTACACGTTTCAATGGCCTTTGCAGCTTGACCGGCTTTGATGAAAACCTGAATATCACGATGCAAAGTATCTAATCCTTGGCTGTAACGTTTGAGGGTCATGTAGCGTTCCACCATGAGGTAAACGATCAAAATCGAAAACGCGAGCAACGGAATCATAAACGGACCTCCTTTGAGAGCAAGGTCCAAGACGTTGAGTGACGAAGAAGGAGCCAACGGCTCAATTTTTAGCCACTGTGGTAAAGAGGAAACTACAAGGAAGGTCATTGGGAAGTTTTAGAAAAGAACTTTTCGAAAATTAGTCAGATAAATAAGGGGGGGTGCAAGACAACATAAGAAAACGCCAAAATAGTTCAAAAGTGTTCGTGGTTTTGAGTTTAGGCGCTATTGATTTGAATTATGGGTTTAAGGGGATAAAAGTTATCAAATAATGACCTAAAATAGACCTGATCATGATTAAAATGACGTATTTTGTAGCGATAAAGTATAAACAAGTCCATGACCGAAACGTCGAAAATTATACCCATTCTTATTGAAGAGGAAATGAAATCCGCTTATATCGATTATTCGATGTCGGTGATCGTTTCCAGAGCTTTACCTGACGTGCGAGATGGCCTGAAACCTGTGCATCGCAGGGTACTTTTTGGGATGAACGAACTTGGGCTTTCCTACAACAAGCCCTATAAGAAATCAGCTCGTATTGTAGGCGAGGTTTTGGGTAAATACCATCCCCACGGTGATTCATCGGTTTACGATACCATGGTTCGCATGGCTCAGACTTGGTCGATGCGCTATCCGCTAGTGGATGGCCAGGGTAATTTTGGCTCGGTGGATGGGGATAGCCCTGCGGCTATGCGTTATACCGAAGCCCGTTTGACCAAGCTTGCCGAGGATATGTTGGCCGACATTGAGAAAGAAACAGTTGATTTTCAGCTAAATTTCGATGATTCTTTGGAGGAGCCCACGGTCATGCCTTGCAAGTTCCCCAACCTGCTCATGAACGGCTCTGCGGGCATTGCTGTCGGTATGGCGACCAATATGGCGCCTCATAACTTGTCCGAAATCATCGATGGCATACATGCTTATATCGACAATAGAGATATACAGTGCGATGAACTTCTTCAGTATGTCAAAGCACCTGACTTTCCAACCGGGGGTATACTGTACGGATACGAAGGGATTCGGGAAGCCCTGCTAACAGGAAGGGGTAGGGTGGTGATTAGGGCCAAAGCCTCCATCGAAGTTTTGGATAACGGCCGTGAACGAATTATCGTCACCGAAATTCCGTACTTGGTCAACAAAGCAGACATGCTGCAGAAGACCGGAGACCTGGTCAACGAAAAGAAACTGGAAGGCATCTCAGAAATCCGCGACGAATCAGACCGTGACGGAATGCGTATCGTTTACGAAATACGCAAAGACGCTTTGGCCTCAGTAGTGCTCAACCACTTATACAAATACACCGCTCTTCAAAATTCATTTTCCGTCAATAATATTGCCTTGGTCAAAGGAAGGCCACAAGCCCTGAACATCTTGGACATGATCCGGCATTTTGTGGATCATCGCCACGAAGTCGTGCTTCGGCGTACCAAGTATGAATTGGCTGAAGCTGAACGAAAAGCCCACATTTTGGAGGGTTACCTCATCGCCTTAGATCATTTGGATGAAATTATCGCTTTGATTCGTGCATCAGCAAACCCCGATATCGCGAAGGAGGGTCTGGTATCTCAATTCGGTTTGAGCGAAATCCAAGCCAAAGCCATTCTTGAATTGCGTTTGCAGCGTCTTACCGGGATGGAACGTGACAAAATCCGTCAAGAATACGCGGAGATTATGTCTTTGATTGCCAGGCTTAAGGCGATTCTTGCAGACGAAGGAATTCGTATGCAAATCATCAAAGACGAACTCATTGAAATCAAAGAGAAATTCGGTGACGCACGCCGTTCCGAAATAGTCTATGCCGCTGGTGATTTCCGTATGGAGGATATGATTGAAGAAGAAGACGTCGTCGTTACAGTCTCTCATCTTGGTTATATTAAACGTACCCCGGTCGCGGAATACCGAGTGCAGAATCGGGGAGGTAAGGGTGCCATGGGCGGAGCCACCCGTAATGAAGATTTCATTGAGCATATGGTGGTAGCTTCAACACACCATTACATTCTTCTTTTTACGGAACAAGGGCGATGCTTTTGGTTGAAGGTTTACGAAATCCCGGAAGGCTCCAAGAACACCAAGGGCAGGGCAGTCCAAAATTTGTTGTTAATCCCAGCAGACGACAAAATCAGAGCCTATATCACGGTCCGTAGTTTGGATGACCGAGCCTATCTCGAAAATAACTTTATTGTCTTCTGCACCCGCAGAGGTATAATCAAAAAAACAACTTTGGAGGCCTATAGCCGTCCAAGAGCCAATGGGATCATTGCAATTTCTGTCAATGATGGGGATCAATTGCTTGAAGCAAGGCTGACCAACGGTCAGTCTGAGATCATCTTGGCGGTAAGTACCGGTCGGGCGATCCGTTTTCCGGAGTCCAAGGTGAGACCCATGGGCCGAAATGCCACTGGTGTGAAGGGCATCACCTGCGATGAATCCATTGAAGAAGTGATCGGGATGGTTTGTATTCAGCAAGCTTCCACTTCTTTGCTTGTGGTCTCCGAAAATGGCTACGGTAAACGCTCTGAAATGGAAGATTACCGTGTGACTAATCGGGGCGGGAAAGGGGTCCGTACCTTGAATATTACAGAAAAGACGGGTAAACTCGTGGCATTGCAAGCCGTAGAAGACAGCGACGATTTGATGATCATCAACAAAAGCGGAGTTGCGATTCGAATTGGTGTGGATTCCCTTCGAGTCATGGGCCGTGCAACACAGGGCGTACGATTAATTCGTCTTGAGGGCAAAGATCAAATTGCCTCTGTTGCCAGAGTCGAAAAGGATGAATCTACCGAAACAGACATTAACCTTTCTCAGAATCAAGAGGAACCACCTTCAGGAACAATAGATGCAAACACCTAGTTTTCAATCATACCCTAAACCAACATTACTTTTACAAATAATCACCTTATTCCAATCGAATGAAAGCCGTCCTCCTCACCCTTGCCATAGTTTGTTCCTTAATGACCGCTTTGGCCCAACCTAACAAAGTTCAAAGTGCGATTATTTATATCAATTATGGGGAATACGACAAAGCCAAACAATCCATTGACGAAGCCATAGTTCATCCCAAAACAGAGAATTCGGCCAAAGCCTGGTTTTATAGGGGCGAGGTGCATTTGGGGATTTATGGCGATACATTATTAGGCCCACAATTCCCTGAGGCATTGGATATTGCTTGGGAGTCCTATCTCCGCTGCATTGAACTGGATACCAAAAACGACCACCGAGAAGATGCCGCTAAGAAGGTTGACATTATCCAAGCGGGTTTTTATAACGAAGGTGTCGACGCCTATGTGAGGAAGGATTATGCTGAAGCCATACTGCGTTTCGAGCAGCTACTAAGCGTAAATCCTCAGGATACCTCGGTTTTATTCAATGCGGCATTAACCTGCGGAAAAATGAATGATAACGCCAAGGCAATGGAATATTGGCTTGCCTTGCTCGCCAACGGCTACAATAAACCTGGCGTTTTTGTGGAATTAGCACGACTATCCAAAATAGCTGGTGATACCACAGCAGCTTTGACCTACTTGCAACAGGGACGGGACGTCTTCCCGAACGATATTGGTTTGGTCATTGACGAATTGAACATTTATCTAATTCAGGGTAAGCAAGAAATGGCCATTGATAAATTAACTGCGGCTATAGCTCTGGAACCGTCGAATGTGAATTTGTATTTCGCTCGTGGTACAGCCTACGATAACACCAAAAAATCAGATCTCGCTGAAGCCGATTACCATAAGGCGATTGAGATCAAGGCAGATTATTTCGACCCTTATTACAATCTAGGAGCCATGTATTTTAATGCTGCGGCTGAAATGGCCAACCTAGCGGACAAAATCCCATTTTCCAAACAAAAGGAGTTTGAGGCAGCGGATGCCAAAGCCAAAGCTGCCTTTGAAAAAGCAAAACCGTTTCTCGAAAAAGCACATGAATTGCAGCCAGACGACAGCAACACAATGATATCGCTGCAGCAATTGTATGCTCGTCTAAAGATGAACGATGAAATGCTGAATATGAAGAAGAAAAGAGAAGACGCAAAGTCAAAATAACCAAGACCGACAAGCAGTTTGCTCAGGAGGGTGACTCATCGACCACTACCAACGCCATTCATCGCTCGTCTGCAAAAGGAATTTGGCTCTGAAGCAGAAGATTTAATTGCCCAAATTCACCACTCAGAATCTGCAGCCAGGACCCTAAGAATTTTGGAAGGAATCGATCCCCATGAGATAAAAGGATTTCAAAGTATTGGTCAAGTTCCTTGGTGTGAATCCGCGCATTGGTTTAATAGAACGATAGAGGAAGATTCTATACCCATCCATCATTATCCTGGTTACCAGACAGGGGCTTGGCATGTGCAAGAGGCTTCAGGACTTTTGCTTGATTATCTGTTACCCAAAATCCAAGGGATGGGATTGCAGATGAATTTGATATTGGATGCCTGTGCCGCACCCGGTGGTAAAACCCTCACCTTACTTAAGAATTTACCTTCAGAGGGAATCCTTGTCGCAGCCGAACCGCAACAAGATAGGCTTAACACCCTTTTGGAAACCATATCCCGGACTGGATCTTCCCAGGTCATGGTAACCAACGCTAACGCCACAGCATGGGGTGCTGTTCCCAACCTTTGGGATGGAATTTTGGTGGATATCCCATGCAGTGGGGAAGGTATGTTTCGCAAAAATCATGATGCCTTGAAGGAATGGTCCTTGAACAAATGCGAAGCATGTGCTCAAATCCAGTATCCTATTTTGGAGTCTTTGGTTCGAAGCCTAAGACCTGGGGGATGGATGATTTACTGTACATGCACCTACGGCTTTTTGGAAAATACGGAAATGTTAAAGCCGTGGATATTGAATGATATTCTGGAGCCAATGGAAATTCAAATCCCTGAAGAATGGGGATTTACGCCTGCTTCTGTTATTGATAATCGTTGGCCAGATGGTAGTTCCGCGTGGTGGGCCATTCCAGGAAAGGTTGAAGGGGAAGGGTTCTTTTGTGCAATTTTGAGGAAATCTCAAGATGATGGATTTTCTTCTACGGCTTCTGCACGGTTAGCCTTCGATTCTTCTTTGGCAGACGCAGAAAGGTCCGTTATGCTGAAAGCCATTTGGCCTAAGAATATTAAAGTACTACGTGACGGATTACCCTTATGGTCCAAAGTGGGCGTACCTAGTCAGGACCTTGCCCATGCCTTGGGGCGTCGTCGAACCACAGAACTTCAGGAGCAACTTAAAAAGATTGGTTTTGTGTGGCATGAAATGTCGCTGGAAGAACCGTTGGCCTCGTGGTACCTCCAAGGCCAATCTTTGAGAATAGGTGACCTACGCGAAGGATGGAATTTGATGTGTTACCAAGGTTTGGGTTTAGGATGGATGCACAAAAACGGCGAGACTATTAACAACTATTACCCTAAATCACGAAGGATCAGGCGATGAATGCGAATAACCTGTTGAATAAGGGATTGGGATCCATCGTTGGTAATGGTATATTGGCAATGAGGCTTTAACTTTTCTTCACTCCATTGATGTTTGAGTCGATCCGAAATTTCTGTATCCGACCATCCATTTCGCTTGCGGATACGATTCACACGTAACATTTCAGTGGTTGAAACTAAAATATTGCACCGCATTTGTAAGGATGAGCCGCTTTGCACCAAAAGCGCTGCTTCGTGCAAGGTATAAGGAGTGTTTTGCATCGCATCCCAATACTCAGAGTCGGCAGCAACCTTGGGATGAACCAAGTTATTTAAATCTTGTAGTAACGCTGCGTCCTGAAACACTCTCTCGGCAATATAAGCGCGGTCAATTGTTTCGTTGTTCAGATAGGCTTGTGGTCCTAGTAATTGAATAATTGCATCTTGCAGAGGACCTGGCCTGCTCATCAATGAACGAGCGCGTAAATCGGCGTTGTAAACTGGAATACCCAAAAGATTGAAAATTCCAGCGACCAACGTTTTGCCTGACCCCATATTTCCCGTCAGGCCAACCCTCTTGTTCACTTGCTTGCTGGAGGATACGCGCTCAGTGTGGTTTCTTTGGAAATCGCGGATCGTTCAATTTTAAATCTCGCCTGAGATTCCGATTCGAGGATTACCCATTCTGGAGAGGATTCGGCAATCTTCCCGTGCATTCCTCCAATGGTCACAACACGATCCCCTTTTTGGAGATTATCTCTGAACTTTCTCTCCTCTTTGGTTTTGACGCTTTGAGGTCGAATCATGAAGAAATAAAAGACCACAAAAATGGCCACCCATGGCAACAATTGCATCCATGGTGCAGGTGCAGCGGCACCAGTAGGGGGAGGAGACATCAACATTAAGGCATACACGTTCATAAGGTAAGGAGTTTGGTGGGGGATAATTAATAAAATCAGGGAATAATATTCGCTTTTATTCGAATTTCGTTGGTGTTAGGAAGGGTATTGGCAAGCACGGTAACTTGTTTTTCTTGAACACCGTTCTTTCCCTCAGAATTGAAGAGAACACGAATAAAACCATCTTTTCCTGGGGATATAGGTTCTTTGGGAAAATCAGGTATTGTACAACCGCAGGATCCACTTGCATTTTGAATGATCAAATCACGTCGTCCACGATTGACGAAACGGAAGGAATACGAGACTTTTTCGCCAGCCTTGATATTCCCAAAATTATGAAGTGTTTTGTCGAATTCCATTATAGGAAGGGCTTTTGGGTCTGATTGACCGTCTGCATGAACCGGCAAATCTACATCATCGGCATTCAATTTTCCTTTTTCACTCTTACTTTGACAACCTGATACAAGCATACCCAAAACAAGCCCAATGGGTATCCCAAAACTTAGAAAACAGGAAAAATTCAATATCGAAGAAAATTGTTTTAACATCCTAACAAATATTATTTTGGTAACCGTCATGATTCAACGAGGCCACGACCACTTTTGGAAATTAATCCCTTGTGTAGCATATCCGCCTTGATTTTGTCCAATAATCCGTTGACAAAGGAAGCGGACTGGGGTGTAGAATAAACTTTGGCTAATTCTATATATTCGTTGATGGTAACCTTAACGGGGATCTCCGTAAAAAGGCTTAATTCTACGCATGCCATTTGAACAATCAAAAAGTCAACCCGCGCCAACCTTTCGGGATCCCATTGCCCTGTGTGGGCTTCAATGAGCGGCTGATAGGCTGTTGAATCCTGGAGTAATTCTTTGAACATGGTACTGACAAAACGATCATCGCTTTGCCACAATCTCAAGATACCGTGAGCATCCGGGAAGCCTTCTCCCTCCTCCATTTTCAACAATATTTGGACGACTTGGCGGTCGATAAGGTAGCGATCGGAATCCCAATATAAATTATGTTCTGATTGCCAAGGGCTGTACCAATCGCCAGACGAAATGCATTTTTCAAAAACAGTTTTGATCCCTGCAATCCCTCGCAAGTCTTCAAAAGCGATTTTGGCACCTAGGCATTTCCGGTCGTTGATAGCGTCAAAAAGAGCTCTTAGCATATCTGACGAAACCTCCAAGTGTTCGACAGCACACAATTGCAGGGCTTTGCGATACAAAGAATCCTTTTCAAGAAGTTCCGATAAGGGATGATTAGCCAAACCATGTCCGGGACCCGTTTGGCGGTTTCGTTCAAGGAGTTTACCGGAACGTTCTTCATTACGAAGGTTAGCATATTGAAACAATCGTTCCAGAAGAACGAAGGCCATGACCAGAGATCGTAACGAAAGCGTTGCGGAGTTCTGAAATTGTTGGGTTACAAAAGAATAATCCTCCTGTCCCTGTTGCCTACTCGCAAAAATCCACTGTAGAAGTTTAACGCGCAGATGATGTCGATTGATCATGATTGAACGGAGGACAAACGCTTTTGGGCCAATTGAATTGCTGCCTTGTTCGTGCTGATCTTGTCGTTGCTTGCTTGTTCGAAAATAGCTAGTGTTTGATGATAAATGTTATTAGTTTGTTCCATCGCCCAGGCACGGTCAAAACCTTTGATTTCGGCATAGACATTGATTAGACCTCCAGCGTTGATGACAAAGTCAGGGGCATAGGCAATGCTACGGTCCATGAGCCTCTGCATATCCCCATCTTCTGCCAATTGGTTGTTTGCTCCACCTGCAACGAGGCTGCAGCGTAAATGTGGAATCGATTCGTTGTTCAGGGTTCCTCCCAAGGCACATGGAGCATATATATCCATTTCGGCATCAATCACTTGCAATGGATTGACCACAATAAGCCCCTGATACTTCTTCATTAATGCCTCGATAGCTGGATCATAGACATCTGAAATCAAAACCTGGGCACCTTCGGAAATTAAATGCCCGACCAAGTAGCCGCCTACGTTCCCCACGCCTTGTACCAAGACGCGACGACCTGCAAGGTCGTTTGTTCCAAAAACGGTCTGAGCTCCGGCTTTCATTCCCATGTAAACGCCAAAGGCTGTTACGGGGGAAGGATCTCCAGAACCCCCCATACTTTCGGGTAATCCACTTACATGGGGAGTCTCTGAGGCAATCCATGCCATATCAGTTTTGGAGGTTCCCACGTCTTCGGCTGTAATATATTTGCCGGACAGAGAATTGACAAAACGACCGTAGGCTTTGAACAAAGCTTCGGATTTGTCCGTGCGTGAATTACCAATAATGACTGCTTTACCCCCTCCCAAATTGAGTCCTGCAACCGCTGCCTTGTAGGTCATTCCTTGGGATAGTCGTAACACATCACGAACAGCATCGTCTTCGCTCTTGTAATTCCACATTCTGGTACCCCCTAGGGCAGGACCCAAAACCGTAGAATGGATACCGATCATGGCTTTTAGCCCTGAAGCCTCATCATGGCAATATACCAACTGTTCATGGCCCATATCTTCCATGGTGGCCATAGGGCCTTTGGCGGCGGTTGTAGATAAGGTATCGAACATGAGTCGGGGATTTGAGGAGATTTTTCGAATTCTTAAGGGTCAAAAATAACCCAAAGGCTAGTGGAATGACCTTATTTTGCTGTGTGAAATCGATGGCAGCCCTTCTAAAGCATTTGCGCGGCCACGAAAAATGGGTGTTGCCTGGGCTTTTTTGCCTTTTGTTGACCAACATATTCGGTGTTTTACCACCTCAGATTATACGGCGATTAATGGATGCGGTAGGGCAGAACGAGTCCTCCGGTTTAGAGACCCTTCTATGGAGTTTGCTAGGGGCTACATTGGCCCGCGGGATTACGATGTATTGGATGAGGCAAACCTTGATTGTGATGTCAAGGCGTTGTGAACAGTCCATAAAGGATAGGTTGTTTGCTCAAATTTTGGCAATGTCCCCAACTCAGGCTAAGGAATATGCTAGCGGAGACCTTATTTCGAGAATGACTGAAGATGTGAGCAAAATTCGAATGTTTCTAGGCCCTGGACTCATGTATAGTCTCAACCTTTTGGTCCTTTTTGTCATGGTCATCGGGGTAATGCTACGGGTAAGTCCCCAACTTACCCTATGGGTTTTGACCCCGTTGCCCTTTTTGGTCATGGGAATTTATCTTCTGAATCTCAAAATTTTGACGAGGTCTGCCGCAATACAGACGCAATTGGGGCGGATGACTTCATTCGTTCAAGAAAGTTTGGTGGGCATGAAGCTTATCCAGGCCTTTGGGGCTGAATCTGGTTTTCTACGGGTTTTCGAAGCAGAGCTTCAGGAGTACAAATACAAAAACTTAGCTTTTGCAAGGGCGGATGCCTTGTTCTTTCCTTTGGCTTTGGCTCTAGTAGGTCTGAGCACCCTGCTTACTGTTTGGGTTGGGGGGCATCTTATGGCCAAAGGGGAAATCACTCTCGGAAATATCGCGGAATTCATCATATACATCAATATGCTCACCTGGCCTGTGACCTCGCTTGGCTGGGTAGCCTCCATCTATCAACAGTCCAAAGCGGCCCAATCCCGAATCAAGCCTTTGATGGAAGCCCCCCTGAGATCTCATCGGGTACAAGGATGGTCGCAGCCTTTGCCTTGGGGTTGGTC
Source organism: Bacteroidota bacterium (assembly GCA_005799025.1). Lineage (GTDB taxonomy): Bacteria > Bacteroidota > Bacteroidia > UBA7662 > UBA7662 > SYHX01. The sequence goes on from SYHX01000052.1 coordinate 56,998, forward strand.
GTTGAAGGCGCTACATTTTGCGTATCCCAATGGTAATTTTTCCTTGCATATTTCTGATTTTGAGGCTCTTCCGGGACAGTTTATTGGCATTACAGGTACCATCGGAAGTGGTAAAAGCACATTATGGCAATTGCTTGCAGGTCAATTGAATCCTCAAAACGGGGTGCTCAATTTGGGAACGGGTTCGCTCAAAGACTGGAACGAATCTGTGCTTTTTTCGCATACCGCTTGGGTTCCTCAGGAAAACTATTTTTTCAACGATACTCTTCTCGCCAATCTTCGCTTGGGTGCTCCGTCCGCCCATAGGCAAAAATGCTTAGATGTTTTGGAATTGGTTGAACTAGGCTCATGGGTCAGCGAATTACCTCATGGGTTGGATACGGTGATTGGGGAACGTGGGGTCCAGTTATCAGGTGGGCAAAAACAGCGACTCTCTTTGGCCAGAGCATGGATTAGGGATCCGGAATGGGTAATTCTGGACGATGCTCTTTCGGCCTTGGACAGCGGAACTGAAGAGGCCCTGATGTCCAAACTTTTGGGTGACCAGGGGAAGCGAGGGATTATCCTTATTTCCTTGAAAATTAAGCCATTGGTTCAAGCAGATCGCATTTATGTCATGCACCAAGGGGGTATTTTGGCCCAGGGAAAACACGAAGAGTTATTGACGGGATGTGAACTCTATGCGCAAATGCACCGACTGCAAGTGCAAGTAAGCGTCTCAAATACCCCGTCCTTGCCTATTTTTGAACCACAAACTTAATTTATGGATGATTTTTACGGTGGCGAGCGCCACAGAGATCGCGAGGAAGTATTCAGTAAAAGAGTAAGGGCCGGTAAAAGGACCTATTTCTTTGATGTGAAATCCACACGAGGCAATGACTATTACCTGATTTTGACCGAAAGTAAAAAGGGTATTGATGACGGACAATACGTCAAACACAAAATATTTCTTTACAAAGAGGATTTCAATAAATTCTTGAGTGGCCTTCAGGAGGCCATTGACTACGTCAAAACCGAGCTCATGCCGGATTATGACTACGATCGTCAGGAACGTGGGGATGACGATACCCCTCCTACGGCGTATTAAAATTTACTCCATATGGAGGGTCAAGAATTTCCCGAAGCGGCGTCCCTGAATCAGGTGGGTGAATTTCATCATTTGTTTCAACACCCGGTTCACCAGACTCCCCGCATCCCTTCCGAAGATCGCTGTAGGCTTCGCATTAATTTGTTGGCAGAAGAATTGCAGGAGTTCACCGTAGCTATTAAGCAAAGAGATTTGGTGGAAGCCGCCGATGCTTTATGTGACCTTCAGTATGTGTTGAGCGGTGCCATCCATGAACTTGGTCTTGGACCCATTTTTGCGGAGTTGTTTACGGAAGTCCACGATTCCAACATGAGCAAGGCATGCGATACTTTGGAACTTGCCGAGCAGACAGCCGAATATTATCGTCAATCCCGTGGAGAGTCTTGCATAATCGAACAAGCAGATGACTTGTTCATGGTGTACCGTGAATCGGACCGCAAAACCATGAAATCCATCGCCTACCGCCAAGCAGACCTTCGCCGTATTCTAGACAAACACAAAGCCCTATAGCCTTGAGATTTTTGTTGGGGGCCTTGATGCTCCTGTTTCCTATGACCATATCCACTGCCGAAAACCACCCCAATTTCACTCCTTCTCCTGAGCACAATCCCTCCTTCGAAGAACAGACCCCATGGAAACGCATCACCTTGGGTGCAGGCTGTTTTTGGTGCGTGGAGGCCATTTTTGAACAAGTAGAAGGGATACGGAATGTACGTTCAGGGTATATGGGAGGTACACTACGAAATCCCACCTACCGTGAAGTTTGCACCGGTAGAACCGGGCATGCCGAAGTGGTGGACCTGGAATACCAGCCTAAGGTGATTGCATTGCGAGATATATTGGAAATATTTTTGGGAACCCACGACCCCACAACTTTGAACAGGCAGGGAGCAGATGTCGGTACACAGTACCGTTCAGCGGTTTTCTACTACGATGAGGAACAATTCCAAATCGCCAAGAACCTCGTGAAGAGTTTGCAAGCCGAAAAGATTTACCAAGACCCCATCGTTACGGAGATCAAGCCCGCAACGGAGTTTTATGTCGCTGAGAATTATCACCAAGAATATTTCAAGCTGCATGGTGAAGAGCCGTATTGCCGCATGGTGGTACGACCCAAAGTGGAAAAATTCCAGAAACGCTACGCCCAGTTTCGCAAGAAATAAACCTATAAGCGATAATTAGGTTATACGGTCACCTCAAATTCGCGGAGCGCTTCGTTTAGTGATGTTTTGAGATCCGTGCCCGCATGGCGTTGCCCAATGATGAGTGCGCATGTTACTTGGGTAGGACCTGATGGAAAGTTCTTGGTCATGCTGCCAGGGATGACAACTGATCTTGTGGGTACTCTGCCTTTAAGAATACGAGTTTCTGAACCGCTTACATCGAGAATTGGGGATGAACCTGTAAGCGTAACCCCAGCGCCAAGGACTACACCTTGTTCAAGGTGGACACCTTCGACCACAATACAACGAGAACCGACAAAGCAATCGTCTTCCACGATTACTGGTTTGGCCTGAACAGGCTCCAAGACCCCTCCTATGCCGACCCCGCCACTGAGGTGAACTCTTCGCCCAACTTGAGCACAAGAACCCAC
>SYHX01000053.1 GCA_005799025.1 Bacteroidota bacterium
GCGCTCTAGCCAGCTGAGCTAATCCCCCGGAGGACTGCAAATATCGTTCAAGGGAGGCGTTATTCAGCTAAAAGTCTGGCTTGTTCCATGCAGAATACCGCCCTCGACGAGGCCGTTAAGGGCGCTGAAGACTCCGGGCCACCCCTGGATGGGGCCAAAATGGCCCGTAAAGCCGCATAGGATTCCCGTTGAGCCAGCGCGTCAGGCCCTGATTGCCCCTCAGCAGAAGGCAGTAATTTGATAAGATCCGCCCTCAGAACCCGCGCGGTCATCTGACCCTGCAAGCGCTCGGGTATGACCTCCTTGCCTAGAATCAGGTTCACCAGGCTGACATAGGGAACCTTCACCAAGGCCTTGCCCAAACGGTACGAAAGAGCGTTGAGCTTATACACGGCAACCATGGGGCAATCTAGCAGAGCAGCCTCCAAGGTTGCGGTCCCCGAAGCCACCAAGGCAGCGTCGGAACAAGCCAACAAATCCCGGGTCCGATGCGTAAGCAGGATCCTTCCCGAGCCCTCTCCGCAGGACCTATGACTTGTGTTAAGAATGGCCTGGTACACCGATGCATCGACACCCGGAGCCATGGCCACAACCGCGACAACCCCCCGCATTGAACTCACGGTTTTCAACATGGTGGGAAGGTGTTTACGAATCTCTTGCAAACGACTTCCAGGCAATAAAGCTAACCAAGAAAACATTGCATGAGATGGATCATTCGCGGCCAAAGCCTCGCGGTAAGCAAACTTCTGCGCAGAACTACAAGGCTTGCATCGATCTGCCAAAGGATGTCCCACGTATTGCACCATGACACCGCGTTGTGCATACCAATCTTGTTCAAAAGGTAATATACATAACATTTGATCAACATAGTCTCGTACCGTTTGAATTCTGCCCTCCTTCCATGCCCACAATTGAGGCGATATATAATACACAACTTTGATTCCCAAGCGTTTGGCAAATTTAGCCATGCGCAGATTGAAGCCGGGGTAATCGATCAAGATCAGTAAATCCGGGGCAAAGGATTGTATATCTTTTCGAGTCACTTTGAGCAGACGAAGAATGGTAGGCAAATTACGCAATACCTCCACGAAGCCCATAAAAGCGGTTTCGCGATAATGCCTTACCAAATTCAAGCCCTCAGCCTGCATCAAGTCCCCACCCCAACCCCTAAGGATTGCTTCGGGATACCTGCTTCGAATTTCCTTGAGCAGGGCAGCACCGTGCATATCCCCAGAAGCCTCCCCGGCAATGCAATAAATTTTCATGATAGAGGGAGATGAGCCAAACAAGAAAAATTCCTTAACATCAAAAAATCCATTTCATCGCCACCACCACCAAGGCGTAAATAAACGTCGCCACCAAAACCCCACCGGCACCCTTTTCGGATTGGCGATACAAATTCCACCAAAACAAGGCCAGGTTCGGCAACACCGCCAAACTCAAGAGCGGGCCCACGAGACCTGAACCCCAAAGCAAACCCAACAATTTGGATGCCGCAGAACCATCGGTATCACCGACGCGCCCCATAGAACCCGCCTGCATCCGATAAGCCACCATCAGGCCAATCATAATCCAAGGCCCAACCAATCCCGCCAAAAAACCATTGCGGCCTTCTCTGCTCGTCCAAAATCGTGTCTCCGAGGCCATAGGGCTTCAAATACCGTTTTCTATATTCCAGTCCTGCATTCCCCAACCCTGTAAACTAAGTAGAGCACGGTGGGCTGTCAAATCAAATTGTACCGGTACGACCGAGGCATAGCCATTCCGCAAAGCCCATTCATCCGTATCCTCCGCTTGCTCCAACAATTCAAATTCCCCGGTCATCCAGTAATACGCCTTTCCGTGGGGGTCGTGACGTTCCTCAAAATTTTCTTTCCATTTGGCGGCAGCCTGCCTCGACACCCGTAAGCCCCGAAATTGAGAAGGATCTATCTTGGGAATATTAACATTGAGCAAGGTACCCGGCATCAAGCCACGCTCCAAAACCGCCTTGGCCACAGTCCGCGCAACATCGGCAGAGAGTCCAAAATCTGCCTCCAAGGCGTAATCGCATAAGGAAAACCCCACACTAGGAATGCCCTCTATTCCGCCTTCTACCGCCGCCGACATGGTTCCGGAATAAATCACATTGATCGAGGCGTTGGAGCCGTGGTTAATCCCCGAAAGCAGCAAATCCGGTTTCCGGTGCAGAATTTGATCCACAGCCAATTTCACACAATCCACGGGCGTTCCGCTGGTTTGGTAAGCCGGCAAATCCCCGAACAGCCCATGCTGAGCCTGAACCCTCAACGGATGCCCAATGGTAATGGCGTGACCCATTCCCGATTGCGGACGATCCGGCGCAACCACCACGCAATCTCCGAGATCGCGGACTGCTTGAATCAAAGCACGGATACCGGGGGCCGTTATCCCGTCATCGTTGCATATCAAAATAAGAGGCTTGCTCATGATGCCTGGTCTGAAGAACCCGATTCGAACTGTGATTTCCAAAATCCGAAAGCCACCACCAAGAACAAAGCCAAGTTAAAGGCCAAAGAAATTTTCTCACCTTGAAGGTACGTGGACGGCTCAAAGCGGAATTCCACGCGATGTGAGCCTGCCGGCAATGCCAGCCCCCTCATCAAGTAATTAACTCGAAGATGCGGCACTGGCTTTCCATCCAAATAGGCATTCCATCCTTTGTTGTAGTATATGTCTGAAAATACTGCGAGGGAAGGAACATTGTTTCGGTATTCGTACGTCAATGTATCAGGCGCATAAGCGATCAATCGTATAAACGCCTGAGAATCTAAGGCATAAGATTTGCTTTGCAAGGATCCTGCCAAAGACTTATCCATTATCGCAACATTGCGCAAATCCGTCCCGTCCAGGGA
>SYHX01000054.1 GCA_005799025.1 Bacteroidota bacterium
CTTTGCGACAAGCAGAAAGAAAAAGGACGAGGCTTAGTCCACAAAGAAGTATCAAGCGCTGCATATGGCGGGAGGTTTTAATGATGTTTGGGTATAGCGTTGTGAAGAGAAAAATTTTCATGGTGGGGAAAAAGTTAGTGTGCTTTTGACCGAATTAACTCACCCAAGGTTTAGCGGCCCCACGTTTTTTATTAATTTTTTCACCAATACCGCAATTCTTCCCTTCTTTGGCGTCTCGGTCAAGGAATTGGTGGGGTAGATGGGGGGGTCTGGGAATGGATTGCCGCGCTGCGAGGAATAGGAGAGCCGTGAGGGTCCGTATCAGGGAATCCAAGGCGCTGGTCAATTTGATCCAGAAACGCTTGAGGCAGATAATGCTCATCCTTTTCTGCAAGCCAATGCAATTGATGGGGCTCGAAGCCTTGTTTTTGGGCCAAATAACTTTCCCAAAGCCGGTGGGCACGGACCATCTGCAAAGCCTTTGCTCGGCCTTTATGGGTTAGTGAGTAAAGGCCTTTATTTTGAGCGCCTGCTTGTACCCAACCCAGCAAACGGCACCATAACACCGCGGAGTGATAGGTGAACACCGACCAATGCAAGGCCGTAAGAACTTGGGCCTTCGAAATTTCTGGCTTGCGGAAGATGAGTTTTACCAAGTCTTCGGCCCAATGACGAATCAATCTGAGTTTACGGCGCAGCATGCGTGGCCAAAGACCGCGTACCGGATGCCCCAAGAGTACCAGGATATAGATGGCTGTGGCCGAAAGGGTAATCGCAGGACCAGGCGCCGTATCCCAATAGACTGAAGCTATCATTCCGGCGGCTGCCGTTAACGCCCCGAGTAACATTGCCCAGAGTAGCACATTTTGAAGTTTATTGCTGATAATGAGCGCCGTAGATGCCGGAATAATCAGCATGGATACAACCAAGATGACCCCCACGGTTTGTAAGGAAGCGACCACGGTGAGACTGAGCATCCATATAGTGAAATAATGAAGCGTACGCGTTGGAATACCCATAGTTTGCGCCACATCGGATTGAAATGCTGAGGCAAAAAAATACGGGAGCAAAATAGCAACACATAATACATCAAAAACGAGGACCATCCCCACCAAAAGAAGATCATCCCTTCCAATCCCTAACACATTTCCGAACAAAAAATCTTTCATATCCAAATGCACCCCTTCGCGACGAGATAAGGTAGAAATACCCATCACCCCCAAAGCAAACATCGCTGAAAAAACAATACCAATCGCGGCGTCGTTGCGCGCGCCGCCTTTTCCTTGCAGCCAGGCAATAAGGACGGCTGCCAAAAGACCCGCACCCACCGAGCCCAAGAAAAAGGCCATTAAGCTGTGCCCTGCCACCATAAATCCAACGACCACCCCTGGGAGAATCGCATGCGACAAAGCGTCGCCAATCAAAGCCATGTTCCGAAGCACCATAAAGCAGCCCAGAAGGGCGCAGGCAGTCCCCGCCATCATAGCCGCCATTAAGGCTCTTTGGAAATAAGGTTGTTGAAGAAAATCGAGCAAAGTCCAAGCAGTATCCATGCTTTCCAAATTAGGTTTGGTTGCGGAATTGAGCCGCATCGGCATAAGCGGGGTCAACCCCCGAAAAGACCTTGAGCAGGGTGGTTTCATTCAGAATCTCCTCCGGCGATCCCTCCGCAATTAAACGTTGATTTATCAGTAGCACTTGGTCAAAATACTGCTGAGCACGGTGGAGGTCATGGTGGACCATCAGGACGAGACCATTTTGCTCATGCGTAAATTTTCGTAGAATCTCCATAATTTTTGCTTCTGTGGCCGCATCAACGCCCACAAAAGGCTCATCCAAGAGCAGGGTCTCCGCTTGTTGTGCAAGAGCCCTTGCCAAAAAGACCCTTTGTTGTTGACCCCCGGACAATTGATTCAGAGGCCGTTTCCGTAAATCTGTTAATTCCAAATCCTCTAACGCTTTTTGAACGGCTAGGCGATCCACCCCGCTCGGTGGAAAACCAGTTTTACGCCAAGGCAAGCGGCCCATTTGGATGATGTCTTCCACGGTGGCCGGGAAATCCCAATCGACTAAGCCTTTCTGAGGCACGTAGGCCAAAGACGTTCTGCATGTATCCAGCTTCTGTCCTTTGTAGGTAATGTCGCCGTGGTCCGATTCTACAAGGCCGAGGACGGCTTTCAACAGGGTTGATTTCCCAGCGCCATTAGGCCCTAAAATTCCGTAACATTTCCCAGATTCGAAGACGACTGAAAAAGCATTGAGCACCGATTTACGATCGTACGTTACGCTCAAATCAGTGATTTTAAGGCAAGGCCCAATATTTAGACGAGGCTTTGTGGCCTTTAATCCATTAGCTCGCAAAGCAATAAGCATGTAGACCAATGGAGGAAGCATGAGGCCCAAAATCCACCACACAGGAAACGGATCGGAGGATGATGATCCGACAGGAGTATCCCCAGCACTGGCCGTTCCAGTACTTTGTCTGCCCAGGTATTGGGACAATATCATAGCGTTGTGTCTAAGCATTCCGATATAAGAATCCGCTTCGGTTCCATCGGGCCCCATGCTGTCCGCGTAAAGCGCAGGCCCCAAGGCGCAGTGAGCATCCGCGGAAAGCTCTTGTAATGTCTTGGGATTCAGATTCGCTTCCACAAAAATGCAGGGCAGGTCATTCTCCAGAATAACACGCTTCATCTGCAAGACATCCGAAGTTCGAATATCGGCATCCGTACTGGTACCCAAAAGCGAGATCACCCGAAATTGATAACGTTCGGCGAAATACCGGAATGCATCGTGGTTGGTGCCAAGAATCCGATGTTTATGGGGAATTTGACCCAAGAGACCAGAAATTTCTCGGTTTAAATTCGCTAAATCTTGGTCATAGGCGATCCAACGAGCCTGCAGACCAATGGAATCGTGAGGACATAGCCTTCGAAGGGCCTCGTAAATATTCCGGGCATATTGACGCCCTAATACCGGATCCATCCAAGCATGCGGGTCATAGGAATCGGCGTGTTCGGGGTCTTGAATTGGAATTATACCTTGGGTGGCGACAGTACGATGCGCTTTTTGGGCGGTTCGGGCAATTAATTTATCCAGCCAACCCTCCAAATGAAGCCCGTTCTCGATGATCAAATCGGCCTGGGCCAAAATTCGGGTATCGTTGGGTACAGCCTCGTAGCGATGCGGGTCTGAGCCTTGGGGAAGCAAGGATTGAACATCTGCGCTTTCACCAGCAATAGTTGCAGTGATATCGGCCAAAAAACCGGTAGTTGCCACCACCTTGATCCGTCTGCCGTCGGCAATTTGATTTCCCAATTCAAGGTTATTTCCCCTTGAACTATATCCTAAACCCAAAGCCCCGACCAAAGCCCAAAACGATAAGCTAGATACCAACTTGAGCGTGGGGGTCAAAAGCGCTAAACCCATAACGCAAAGTTAATTTAGGCACGCCTAAATCGGTTGATTTTTAAATGGCCTCTGTGATTTAGATAATAGGCCCCCGTTTGTCCGACAGGGTATCCGTTCGCAGGATATAGAAATTTTGGCGGATAACAAGCGCTTATCCGTTTGAAATGTAATTTTGATCATGAATCGAAGAAAATGGCTTCAAGAAGCTGCGCGCTACACAGCAGGCTTGGCGGCATTGGGTTTTTCGTTCCGCAGTCTTGCGCAGCCCAACGATTCAGATACAGCGAATCCAACTTGGTTGGCCCCAAATTCAGAACCCCTTAAACCCAAAACTATGCCTTTTGAATTGCCCGCTTTACCCTATGCCCACGACGCATTGGAGCCTCACTTTGACTCGATGACTATGGAAATCCATCATTCCAAACATCATGCAGCGTATGTGAATAACCTAAATGCCGCGCTCAATGGAACGCCCCATGAAGGCAAATCTTTGGAAGAGTTGATGGCGATTATTTCAACACTTCCGGCAGCTGTTCGCAATAACGGTGGAGGCCATTATAATCATTCATTGTTCTGGACATTGCTCACGCCTCAGACCGGTACCAAGCCCTCTGCAAGATTGGAGGACGCCATTAAGGAGGCTTTCGGCAGTGTGGACGGCCTCAAAGAGCAATTCGCCAAAGCCGCAATGGGCAGGTTCGGAAGCGGATGGGCCTGGTTATGTCGCACCGAGAACGGCTTGAAGATTTGTTCTACCGCCAACCAAGATAACCCCTTGATGGACACAGAGAAAGCCAATTGCGGAGGTTACCCGTTGCTAGGTTTGGATGTATGGGAACATTCCTACTACTTGAAATTTCAAAACCGCAGGGCCGATTATGTCTCTGCTTTTTGGAATATCTTAAACTGGGAATTAGTTTCCACTCGCTTCGAATCCGGTCAATAATTCGCATTACCACCTTTATGAAAAAGCCCTTTGTGCATTGTCTGCACAAAGGGCTTTTTGGTGTGGTATCAAAGGCTCGAAGGAGTCTAACTTATCGATTATCGGAGGGTAAAGCGGAAGGGAAGGTTGTACTGAACACGAACGGGCATTCCTCTTTGTTTGCCAGATTTCCATTGAGGCATAGACTTGACTACTCGAATTGCTTCTTCATCACAGCCCCCACCAATACCACGTAGGACCTGTACTTTGTCAATTCGGCCTCTTTCGTCAACAACAAAGGTCACAACAACAATTCCTTGCAATCCATTTTCGCGGGCGAGCGGGGGATATTTTGTGTTCTCCGCCATGAATTTAAGCAATTCCTGATCACCTCCAGGAAAGGAGGGCATTTCTTCAACCACGGTAAAAATTTCTGGTTCCGAAGCAACCTCTTCTTCCATTTGAACCTGGACCGGGATCTCAATTTTTGTTTCTTGGGTTACTTCGGTCGAGCTAACTTCATCTTCCTCAATAACCTCTTCGTCTGCAACAATTTCGAGGGTTGGAGGGGGTGGTGGAGGCGGAGGGGTGACCTTTTGCTCCGTTTGGGGAATTTCCATCTCGGTGAGGTCATCCATTTTGAGGGTGCCTAAGCTGGCCGCTTCTCCGTCACCCTCTCTCCAATTGAAGGCAATAAGGGTACAGGCCAAAGCCGCGCATAGGCCGATTTGGAAGTAAAGCGTACGCTTGAGGTTCAGGTCTGCTTTAGGGGATTTCTTTAGTTCCATAGCTTTCCACAAATAACGGAATTTTCTAACAAAGTTGTTTGGGTTTCGAGTATAGGATACGTTAATCCGAATAGGATTTGATCGTTTTATTCGGGTTTTATCATCGACCGCCTTTGGCCGAAAGCGCGAGACGCTCAAAAATCAAGAGTCCGGTCATCAAACCAAGGACGTCGGCAACATAATCCCCTGGGTTGGCAGAACGGCTCCATAGGAGAAAACCCTGTACGGCCTCCGTACCCGCCGCCAGCAAAACCCCTAAAACTAAAACGTAGAAGCCACGATGGAATTTCAAAACAGGCCACTGGGCTTGTTTGTAGAAAGACTGCCCAATCAAAAAGGCCCAAACGCCAAAAATCCCGAAATGCACCACCAAATCGGTACCTGCGATTTGGGAACCGGGGAAACCAGAGCCGGAGCCAAGCAACAGCCCCATCATGATGACGGTCCAAACAAGGGGTGGAACAAAAAAGAAACAGGTTGAAGCGCCTCTTGAACGCATAAGGTCAGGCTTTAATGGCCGGTATGGGCTTGGTAGGTGGAGCTGTCCATCAGCTGTTCCCATTGGTCGGGATTGGAAATTTGAATTCGAATCATCCAACCATCTCCGTAGGCATCGCGGTTGACAAGTTCGGGTTGGGTCTGAAGAAGCGGATTGATCTCAATAATCTCACCACTAAGTGGCATATATAGATCGGAAACGGTCTTGACGGCCTCTACCGTACCAAAAACTTCAAGGCCTTGCAGGCTTTTACCGTTGCAATCCAGTTCGATAAAGACGATATCTCCCAATTCACCTTGGGCAAAATCGGTGATACCTACGGTGGCGATATTGCCATTCAAGGCAACCCATTCGTGTTCGGCGGTGTATCGGAGATCAGAAGGAAATTCCATTACGGATTAAAGTTTAGAATTTTATATGAATATGTAGTGAAAAAAAGATAAAAAACACGGAAGCCCCCCTAATCTCAATTAGCCAAGGTGAAACGAATGCTCACGCCCCCGCTGGTTTGGGAATTGGGAAAGGAAGTGGAAATATAGGGCGTGGACAATTGGTAATCCACAAAAAGTCGCACATTAATCATGTCGTTTAGGACATAATCAGCGCTCGGTTTGACCGAAACCGTCCTACCGCCTCCGGAGGGCTGCGGTTCTACCCCGTCCAAATCCCTCATTAGCATGAAATTATCCCTAATATTCAAATCGAAACGGAGGTTGAGGTCGTTCTTGAGCTCGCGGAGTTCGCCGTTAATCAGGAAAGGCAAACGCGGGTTATTCCAGCGGTATCCTCCTCCTATGGTGAGCTCTCTTGTGGTGTTTTCGTTCAAACGGTTGTTTACTAGAGTGAGGGTTAGATTTCGGGAGGTTTTGTACTCCAGCCTCAAGGTGAGGTTGTTTTTGAGGGTGGCGTCGAGGCCGATTAGCGGGGTTAATTGTTCGGCGATGCTGATTTGAGCGATTTGGTATCGGGGATAAAAATCCTTGGTGTTGATGCTGTCCCGCCTGGATGCCGCGCCGTTCCTTTCTTGATACACGAGATTCGTCGAAAAATTACCCACCGAGTAAACAGAGCGGTAGCCATGGCTGATCATGATGTTCTGGAATCTTTCCTTGAACCAAGGAATTTGGGTAAGGCCAGAATAATTGAGTCTCCAATTGGGCATGGGTAGGACGGGGAAATAAGAAGTGGAGGCCTTACCTGGATTTTGACCCGTATAAGCGGACAGGAATGAGGGGATAAGGACATCAATGGATTTGCGGCTGTAGCCATCCGGGAAAAGGCTGTCAATTTCCCCACGCCCTGAGGAGTTGGGGTTGGATCGCGCAAGGCGTTCCGCAATTTCTAAACGATTCTCTTCGAAGCGACGGAAATTATCTGAACTTAGGTAGTCGGCTTGGCCAGGATTGGTCGGGATTTTCTCCAGGAATCCCCGTAGGCTAATCATCGAAATACTAAAATCCCCGGATTCCATACCGTTGAATTGCGTGACATCGCCTAATCGATTGGCCCTGAAATTTTGTTGAAAACGCATCACATCCGTTTTGTTGGCGGTGATGGTGATTCGGAATTCTTTGAAAGGCTCTAAGGTCGCCTGGAGCTGGGCATTGAGGTTGCGGTTGGTAACATAAAGCGCGGTCAGGTTCGTGTCCGTACTCAACCAGTTTTTGGTGATGATGTCGGGGCGAAGATCCCTTTGATCCCCGAAGACAAAGGGAAAACCGGGCGCGTTGATGTCGGTATTGTTGCCCAAAACAGTAGGCTCCTTATTAAATCCCGGGATGACCGTTCCTTCGGTCAAACTAATGTTGGCGGAGACGTTTTTGAGCATGGCAATAGCTTTGATTCCGTTGCGCCACAGGTTCAAGGAATAATCCTCTTCGGGTTCTTGGGGAGGTTTTTTGCCGCCAGGCTTTGAACCCACTGCCCCCTTGGCTTTGGGGTTCTTGGCTTTAGGGTCTTCGGTTTTGCCGCCTTTGGCTTTAGGGTCCTTGGATTTGGACCCGGGCGCGGTAGGGACAGGATCCTTGAGAGGCTGATCGGCCAGGACTTTGCGCAGAAAAGCCCATTTATTGTACAGCGTATTCATGGTAATGTTGGTGTTGATTCGCTGTGTTCTGGAATTCTGAATGGTATTCCCCAGATTGACCGCGGCCAAGGGCGCGGCAATCCACTCATAATTCGCTTGGTATTGGTAAGCGATGTTCATGAAGTCCATAAGGGGCAATTTGTTGATGGGCACTTGGTAATTGGCGCTCATAGTATGCGTAAAGCGGGTTGGTCTTCCTCCGTTGCGTAAATTGTTAAGGACGGTATCGCGTTTGGCTTCGGTATCCAAAAGCCCAAAGGGCTCGTCAATTCTCGCAGCTGCAGTTGCATCGTATTCTATGCGCAGACCCTGGGTCAAATCGTGCCGGAATCCATATACTCGGTTCATCAAGAAATTCTTGTTGACCGTCGCAGCAATTCCCTTGCCCCCGTCTGCATTGTTACGAAGCTGGGTATGCTGGTACAGACGATCCACATCCACCCTCAGGGTGAGACTGGTCGGCAGAAGGTTGAAGTTAAAATCACGAATTAACGTCAACGCTTTGGGTTGCAGCCACGAGACGGAGCCCAGGGGCCGAATAGGATTGGATCTACCCGAATACTGGTAACCAAGGCTACCTCGGTAGGTTTCTGTGCTGTTGAACGCCGTGAAGGGATTTCGTTGAAAAAGCTCAGAATAAGCCAGGGTCAAATTGAAATTAGCCAAATCCCAAGGCTTGGGCATTCCGCTCCCTTTGCGGGTTAATTGTAAATTCGTTAAATTAAAAGCCTTGCGCCGGCTGTAGGTTTCCGCAGAATAAACAATGGAATCCCTTTGGGCGCCTTTTTCGTAGCCATCCAAAATATTTTTGAGCAATACATCCCCGTCCAACGGGTTGAATTCAGGGGTACTGAAGGTTTCACCGTAGGCGGCATAGATTGGAACACGCAAATTGGATTGCGAACCAAAGAATTTACCCAAATCAAGGTTGGTCGAAGCGTCGTATTGCACCAATTCTTCGCGAGATCGCTCGCTGACCTTACTCTCTAGCCCGCCGAACCCAATTCCTTTATAAAGACCGGTGGCGCTCAGGGTGCCAAGATCGGCCAATTTCATATTGAGATTTCCGGTAGCTGCGGTGCCGGATCGATTATCAAATTCCGTCAACCTTAATTCGTTGAACCAAATTTCCCCGCATTTCTCAAGGCCGTCATCGGAAGAACCCGATGTTTTGCGCGGATTCCGTACTCCCAACATGATGGTCTGTACCTGGCTAAGGTTAGGGTTTCCAAGAACTGTGATGCGTTGCCCCGTCGCGGTTTGTGTTCGGAAGGGAATATTCAAGGGCCAATTTTGTTTGTTTCTTTCTTTCTTGGCGCCGTTGAGATCGGCAAAGAGAATCGATAAATTATTACCAGCGGGCCAGATACTTTCCGGAGTTCCAGACCCAGGTGCGGTGATCACCAACGCTTGTTCATATTCGTAATAGTTCTGGTTGTAGTCGTTGCCCAATCGAACAAATGCAGAGACGTCCCCGTCTTGCAGGTCTGCGCCTTCGGCGTGCATGAACATCTCCAAACGTTTGTAGGCACGGATATCAAAAGCCGTGTTTTTGAAAGCCGCACGGGAATCCCCGTCCCGTAACTGACAGAAACGTACCTGCAACGATTGTTCGTTCAGCTGCTGGAAATTGGTGGTAAACACATTTCTTACCCTTTCGATCCCCGGAGGAAGCACATAAGGTATCGGTAATTTGTTACCATTTTCTTCAATATTCACTGTGGAAAGCAGAAACACCGTAGGATCCCCTTGGTCCACTGGAGTATATTCGCCTGGAGGGGCCAAGCTTTGAAGATATCTCCGCCAATCTGTTCTAACCAACTGCATCGTGGCCATGCGGCATATGATGCTGTCTGTAAATCCCGCGAAATACATCCGTGCAAAGCGGATCGACTTGAAATCTGTAATATTACCCACACGACGGTCCGGAGCCAGCACTGGCACCCTGAATTGATACCATTTCACGACTTCTGTCGTTCCGTTGCGAAGCTGAACCGGGGATTCAAAAACATCGGTAATATAATTTCGCCCAATTTGCATTTCCCCGGGCCTGAGATTCACCCGGTATTCAAAATAATCTTCGGTCTGGGTCAGGGTATTGTCGCTGTTCAGATCTTCGGAATTTGGTAGGTTGGTGGCCGAAGTGGGATAGGGTTCGGGCGATTGTTGATCCGTTGCGGAATTGCCTTGGGGGAGATTAAAGAGCTTGTAGCGACCCAAGATGGATTTGCGGTTGTTATCAAAATCGCTGCCCCTGAAGTGATGGTAGTTATCGGAGGCTGGGTCTTGGTCAGCTGATTGGAAGGCAAGCGAAGAGGATCCAAATCTTGTTTCAATACTGCTCAAATAACGACTCCCGAAGAAACCCCGCTCTTGGGCATCGTTGAAGCCATCCAATCCTACGTCTTGGGTAGCCCTCGAGGCAGGGTTGTTATCGAAAGCATTAATAAGGGGGGGTAATTTGGGAACCAAGCCCCAAGCGGTGGTATCCACCTGTCCTGTGCCGTCCGCTTTGGGAAAGCCGTTTTCGAAAGAACGACGCCCATCTTTCAGGATATCCTCTGAGCAATTACCCAAGTTAAAAAATATCGTACCGCCGCTATGATTCGGTTGGTATATAAAAGGGTCCATCATCCAAAACTCAATGAATTCAATATTTGCCGCTTCAAAGTCATTGGGCTCAACCCTCCTTTGCATTCCTCCCCATCGCGATGCAGGATTCAGTAAACGTCCTGCCGAGTCAATTCCTGCCGCGAAGGGGCTCGGAGTAACATCAAAATTGTAAGGCCCTTTCTCCGTGGGATAATAAGCCAAATCGAAAGTAGGCAGATTGACGGGTTGATTGTTGGCAAGTTGCCTGTTAGGGAACACCTCCTGCACTAATATTTCCCGCATGTAATGGTTGGACTTCATCGCCACATCGTTTTGGATATGCGAAGGGGTCAAAGGAGAATTCCGAAAAAAAAGAGGATCAATATTATACCAACTCAGGTTGGCTCGGTTGTAACCGTAAGGAAGGCTATCGCGCAGGCGGTGTTCTGGATAACGAGAGGGCGTGGAGGAATAAAACCAGCTGTTGAAGCTACGAATATCGTAATTGCTTTCGGAGCTTTCAAAGTCATCAATGTACGAAATCCCCGCGGTACCCAAGACCGCGGAATTTCCAGGGAGCAAATGGGCTACCTCCGCAGAGAGCTGAAAATTCGAGACCTCATCGCTGCGGTACAGGGGCAACAAATTCAGCATGCGGGTAATGAAGCGGCTGTCTTGCAGTATGCTAATATCCGCTCCAAGGATATTATTCGAAACAGGCTCTTCGCCTTGGTTCACCTTTTGGGTAATAGGCCTTTCCACCATGCGCACATAGGTGCCACCCAGGTTGACACGCTTGTTGAGCCGGTAATCCAAGCGTGCTCCCATCATGTTTCGTTGGTTGGCCTGGAAAATGGGATTGTTCTCGAAAGCCACTTGGATGGGTTCTGCCGACGATAGTAAACTGGAATTGATGATGCGGACTTTGCCCATCATGTAATCTACCGTATAGTCCTGACCTTCGCTCAGCAAACGCCCCCCTGCAGTCACGCGCACCGAACCTTGAGGCACATTGGTAGCGCCTAGTGATATTTCACTTCCTGAGGCAGATTGGTATTGCCCCACCAACTTGAATCGGTTCAATTCCGGAAATTGTTGGGCCCATGCTTTGGTGCTATCGTATAGAGGCCTGAAGACGTATTTGTTTTTGATTTCTGAGGGTGTGTTACCAGCGGAGTTAAAGGCAGCATCAAGGTCCTGGCCAAAGGGCTCTACCCGAGGAAAAATAATGCGCCCTCTGGCCTGGTCCACTGTTAGGTTATTCACAAAGTCAAAAATCCCGTCCGGCTGCGGCTCCAATTGGGTATTGAGTTGATCCAACCCCAGAACAGTAATCAATTGTTGACCCGCCAGGCTTCCTTCGGGAATGAAATTTTTGTTACCATTAAGGACGTCGGTGTAAACGACATCCATCCTAAAATTCTGATTCGATAATTGAAAAGCATTGAGGGAATAAATGTTTTTCATCATCAAATCCCAGGTCGGTAAATCCGTTCGAATAGCAGTGCCTTTGAGAAGCTTCAAGAAGAGCACTGTAGGATCGGTCTGCTCGCTTGGAACTTCCTGAGAAAACTCCCCTACCCTGTATATCTCCCCGTTCACGCTGTATTCATAGGCCACAGCAAGTACCTCGTCGTTGTTAAGGGTAGTATTCAAGGAGACATAACCTAAAAGAGGATGAAAAGAATATTGGTTGGGTTGCAGCCTGCGGGCAAACAGGACCTCGTAATCCTTTGCCGAGGCTAATGAATCGAACGGCGCGGTGCTTTCCAGCACATCAAAAATGGAATTGATTTTGCGAGCCCCAGCTTGGGCATTGGCTACCAGCGCCCCATACAGTCCATTGGCTTCGTTGCGAGGAAAAAAAGACCCCGGGGTCGATTGAATGATAGGATTATGGGGTCTAGGTTCCGCCAAATCCATGAAAGCCGCCACGTCCCTCAAATCGCTGTTAATATTGTTACGGTTTGTGACCCAAACCTCCACGCGGGTAACAATGACGCTGGAACGAACAATAGGAGGTGTAGCCATCGCCTGGTTGTATTGCTCACGGAAGAAATTTGACAAAAAGAAATGTCGATTGACATCGTATTGATCTACCGGTATGGAGAATCGCGTGGTTTGCGCTCCGCCTTGGACTTGGATCTGTTGGTTTTGACCCCTTTGTTGAGCCAGCACCGCATTAACGCGCAGATCACCAAACTGCATTTCGGATTTGATCCCAAAAAGGCTTTGACTTCCCTGAATCAGCCCACTTCGAAGGGGAAGGTTGACATTGCCAAGCTCTATTTTTTTGAAAATCTCATCTTCTTCTCCGGTATGTTCGAGCTTCATCATGTTCTCGAAATTGAAGACCGCTTGGGTGTTTTGTGCGGTATTGAAGCGGACCTTTTCACCAATCGAGCCAATCACGTTCATCTGAATATTCATGTCAAAGTCGAAATTGGTCATTCGCCTTTGTTGAATATTCATGTTGGGGTTGTTGATATAATTGGAATTCACGGCAAAGCGTAATTCCGCCGAACCCTGGGGTCGGATGTCAATGGTGTTCCCTCCGAATATCCGATTGAAAATTTTGGGACCCACATAAATCTTGGGGATTAAGCCACGGCGTTCTGAGGCCACTCCGCCGCTGGCGCCCTGGTTGCGTGATTTCCAATAGGCTTGTTTGTCACGGTTTTCACGCCAAGCGAGGTATTCGCTAAGGGTCATCATACGGGAAATTCCCAAATAGGTGTTTCCAATCCGTTTGCGCAGGATGTAGAGCCCGGATACCGGGTCGTAATCCACCACTTCTTCTTCAGGATTACTTAACTCGATGGCCCCACCATATGTCGGCGGCTTTTGCGTGCTTTTCAGAGAATCTTGCCTTGATCGCTTTAGAGTCGCAGAGTCAATATCAGTAGCGCTAGAATCCAATGCCATGATTCTTTCCTCGGCGATGATTTGGGCGCTAGGTTTTTTGAAAAAAGTTCCAGGTGCCGTTTCGGCCCATAAGCCGAACACCCCCCCCAACAGGGGCCAAAGTGCGCTGCTTCTTGCAAATTTGGAATAGGGCCAATGCATGCTAATCCGAGGCTATCGGGGGTTTTGGGGAAGGAGAGCTATCTATAGACTATGGAGGACCGCCCGGATCAAACTTTCGGTATCATGTGGCGATGGGGAGTCGCTGAGGATATTTCGGAGGCTTTTTTCCATAGCGGGTCGGGAAAACCCCAAAGCAACAAGGGCTAATAACGCTTCTTCTTGGATTTTCGTATTCGATGATGCGCCGTGGTCCGCGTTCGTTGGAGAACCGGGCGCACTCTGTGCCCCTTGGCTTGCCCCCTCAGGACGAATTCGATCCCTGAGGTCAAGCACCAAACGTTGAGCGGTTTTGGGCCCTATTCCCTTGATTCGTTGGATTTCATGCACTGCCCCGCGCCGGATGGAGTCTTCCAAATCTGATGGCGAAGCATAACTTAGGATAGTCCGGGCTGATTGAGGGCCAATTCCCTGGACAGATATTAAGTGTTGGAACATTGATTTTTCAATAGGTTCCGCGAACCCAAAAAGCAAATGTGCATCCTCTCGAATGCTCATATGCGTCAACACTTTGCACGAACCGGTATCTGGTAATTTTCCGTAGGTGTTCAGGGAGATGTGCACCTCATAGCCGATTCCACCAACCTGCAGGATCAGCAGGGTTGGTGTTTTGAGTGCGATATCACCTTCAAGAAATGCAATCATGGGATAAGCAATTTGCGAGCAAACATACGATTTTTGCCATAATTTGGGGCATAAAAGGGCATAAAACCCGCCTTCCCCCTTATTTTGACCGCATGAAAAGCAAAAGAATTACAGGATTTACTGCTCTGGCCGTGGTTGTGCTCCTGTTCTCGTCCTTCCCTGCCCTGGCGAATGCTCCTCAAATTGCCAACGAGACTAGTGTTTGGTCTGTGGTGCCGCCTCTTGTGGCTATTGTTATGGCTTTAGTTTTGAGGGAGGTTTATCTTTCCTTGCTGTTGGCTGTCCTCAGTGGCGCGTGGATTCTGGCCGTTGACGACCATGGGTTATTTAATGGTTTAATTATAGGGCTATTACGCGTTATTGATACGTACACCATGAAGGCGCTTTTCGACAAGGATCATTTGTCGGTAATTGTTTTCTCGATGCTCATTGGGGGCATGGTGGCGCTTTTGTCGCGAAACGGGGGGATGCAAGGAGTTGTGCACTATTTGACACGATGGGCCAAGGACGCAAGGTCGGGGCAATGGGTCACATGGTTGCTAGGGATCGTTATTTTTTTTGACGATTACGCTAATACTCTTTTGGTGGGAAATACCATGAGACCAGTGACCGATCGACTTCGAATTTCCAGGGCCAAATTGGCGTATTTGGTGGATGCCACGGCAGCACCGGTGGCCTCGGTAGCCTTTATTTCCACCTGGATCGGAGCCGAATTGGGATATATTCAAGGGGGATTGGATAAAATCGGGGAGCTTAACTTGTCAGCCTATCAGGTCTTTATAGCCTCAGTTCCCTATTCGTTTTATGCCTGGTTGACCATAGCCTTTATGGCTATACTGATTTATCGGCAAAGGGATTTTGGTCCGATGTTAACTTCCGAGCGCCGTGCGAGGCTGGATGGCGCGGTGAATCCCTCCGAAACGGCCATTCAGGAAGCAAACTCAGAATTTGACATGAAGGCCGGTATAACTCCCAAGGCTTACCGGGCAATTCTCCCCTTCCTCACGGTGGTGGGAGGCGTCGTGGTAGGTTTGATAGCCACAGGTTGGGATACTGCTTTGTGGTCCGATTCTTCAAAGAGCCTTTTAGTGAAAATTTCGGAAATTGTTGGTAGAGCCGATTCTTTTAAGGCATTACTATACGGCTCTTTTGCAGGTTGTTGTGTGGCATTAATGCTTTCTATTCATCCCCGAAACCTAACCTTGAACGAGTCCATGGATGCCTTAGTTCATGGCTTCAAAACAATGTTACCAGCTTCCCTTATTTTGGTTCTGGCCTGGGCTTTGGCTTCTTTGACCGAGGAGATGCATACGGCGGATTTTATAAGCCGAGCCTTGGTGTCTCTTGAATGGTCCGCAAGGCTTTTGCCAGCTTTAGCCTTTGTTATGGCGGGTTTAGTGGCCTTTAGCACGGGAACCAGTTGGGGTACCATGGCCATTTTGTATCCCTTGCTTTTGCCCGCGGGTTGGGAATGGATTGGGCAGGCGGGGGTTACGCCAGAGACCTCCTTGATGCTATTCTATCAGCTGGTGAGTGCTGTTTTGGCGGGGTCGGTTTTGGGGGATCATTGTTCACCCATCTCTGATACAACGATCATGAGCTCGTTGGCCTCCTCGTGCAATCATTTGGAGCACGTACGAACCCAGATGCCTTACGCCATGCTAGTCGGGTTGGTTTCGATCTTCGTTTGCTCCATACCTGCCGCATACGGGGTCTCTTTGTGGATTCTATATCCTCTAAGCCTCGCTTTGTTTTGGTGGATTCTTGGGCGTTGGGGGAAACGGGCTGAGGCTTAATTTTGGGCCAAGCTATACGAACAAGAACGAACAGAGAGCGTTTTACGTTTTCCTGCACGGGTTGTCCACCGTCTTGTTGAATGCCGATTTTCTAAAACCTGTACCTTGTCGATTCATGTTGAGCAATTAAGTCGCCTCTACGGCAGTCAAAAAGCGGTGGACGGCTTGAATTTCCAAATTCCTGGAGGTCAGGTGGTAGGCTTGCTCGGTCCTAACGGAGCGGGAAAATCAACCACCATGAAGATGTTGACCTCGTATTTGGCCCCTAGCGCCGGAAAGGCGAGTATTTGTGGCCATGATGTGGTGGAAAACGCTTTGGAATCGCGGCGAATGCTCGGTTATCTCCCGGAAAGCAATCCATTGTACCCCGACATGTACGTGCGGGAATACCTCCTTTCTGTCGCTGCTTATTATCACTTGGAGCAACCGCGTCAGCGTGTTGAAAGGATGATCGAACAAACGGGCTTGGGTCCTGAAGCCCATAAACGCATTGGCCAACTCTCCAAAGGGTATCGGCAGCGTGTTGGTTTGGCACAAGCTATCGTTCATGATCCCAAGGTGCTCATTCTGGACGAACCTACTTCGGGCTTGGATCCTAACCAACTCGTGGGTATACGGGAATTGATCATGGGTTTAGCTTCCGCAAAGACCGTGCTCCTCAGCACGCATATCATGCAGGAGGTGGAGGCCATGTGTCAGCGTGTGATGATTATTCATCAAGGACGACTGGTTGCTGATGACACCATGACGGCTCTCAAGGCCCATGCCGGAAGAGTACGCTTGGAGCTTGAATGGGATAAAGAGCCCCGATGGGAGGTCTTGAGGCAAATCCCTGGGGTTGCCTCGGTGCATGCGCATGGGGTATGTTCGGCCGTGGTGGAGGCTGCTGATGAGACGGACTTGCGAACAGCTTTGTTCGATTGGTCGGTTCAGGAAGGGCTTCGTGTATTGCGCATGGAGGCCCCTGCTGGCCGTAACCTTGAAGCGGTGTTCCGTGACTTGACCCGAACAATCCCGGGTGGGCAGACAGGCTCCTCTGTTCAATCCAAAGCATCCTGATATGTGGGCCGTTTTGCGTCGAGAGTGGAATGGATTCTTGAATAGCCTGGTGGCCTATATCGCTATGGTGGTCTTTCTATTGATTACCGGTTTGTTTATTTGGGTTTTTCCAGACTATTCCATTTTGGAATTTGGGTACGCCCAGTTGGATCAACTTTTTGTGATCGGCCCCTGGGTTTTGATGTTTTTGGTCCCAGCGGTGACCATGCGTTTTTTTTCGGAAGAGAAGAGAAGCGGTACTGCAGAGCTTTTGTTTACCAGGCCCCTTAGTGATTGGTCTATTGTTACAGGAAAGTTTTTTGCGGGGTGGGCGCTGGTAGCTTTCAGCGTTTTACCTACATTGTGTTATGTGATTGCCTTGTACATGTTGGCTGAACCCGCGGGCAATATCGACAGTGGCGGTATTGCGGGATCTTATTTGGGCTTGATTTTGTTGGGGGGTGTATTTGTGGGAATCGGAACCTGGGCCTCGGCCGTCACGGATCATCCGGTGGTTTCCTTTGTTTTGGGCGTTTTTGTTTGCTTTTTTATGTATTCTGCCTTTGATTCTTTGCGATTTTTGTCTTTGTCAAACCAGACGCTCTTGGTCTTGGAGCAGCTGGGCATAGGGGCTCATTTTGAGAGCATGAGCAATGGCGTAATTGATGTTAGAGATTTGGTGTATTTTGTTACAGTGACTTTGTTTTTCCTGTTCTGGACCAGGACCAACCTTCAAAGCAGGACATGGTGAAACGATATTCCCTGCGTTTTCAGGCCTATTTGAGGCTTACCTTGGTTTTGGTTGCCTTGGTTTTGGTCAATGTGTTGGCGTCTTTTCAAAATTGGAGATTGGATTTGACTGCTGAGCAACGTTATTCCCTACACCCCAACACCAGAGCCTTGATGGCCGGGCTCAATGATGTGGTCTTTGTGAGGGTGTACTTAGAAGGGGATTTTCCTCCCGGTTTTCGCAAATTACGGAATGCTACCGAGGATTTACTTCGTCAAATGCGCCGTGAATCAGGCGGAAAATTGGAATTTGAATTCAAAGACCCATCAGCCCAGCCTGACCGCAAAAGCACCAACGAGCTCTTTGAACAATTGTACAAACAAGGCCTGCAGCCAACGGATTTGCAAGTGCGGGGGGAGGATAATTCCATGAGTCGGCAGGTTATTTGGCCGGGGGCCATGGTTTATTATCGAGGTCAGGAGAAGTCCGCTAACTTTTTGTTAGGAGGTAGCCCCGGCGCTACGCCGATGCAGATTTTGAACGCTTCGGAAGAAAATCTGGAATTTGCCTTAGTGGATGCGATTGACAAAATCATTCGCATAAAGAAACCCAAAATTGCCTTCACCGAGGGACACGGAGAATTGGAGCCAGCGATGGTATCTGATATTGCCAAAACCCTTAGCGAACATTATTCCGTAACGCGCTACGACTTGAACAGGGTCGAGGCGGTGCCCGAAGACGTGGACATGCTGGTGATCGCCAAGCCTTCGGCTAATTTCAGCGATTGGACCCGATACAAGCTAGATCATTTTGTGATGCGGGGCGGGAGAATTCTATGGTGTTTGGAGGGGGTTGGTGCCTCCATGGATTCCATGGGTCAAGAAAACGCCTTCATGGCCATGCCGGTGGAGTCGGGTCTTGAAGATTTGTTGTTTCGGTACGGAATCCGGGTGAATGCCAATTTGATTCAAGATTTCCGAGCCGCGCCTATTCCGGTGGTTTACGGCTCCATGGGTGGTCAACCGCAGACCAAGTTGTTTCCGTGGTATTATTTCCCCTTGGTTTTGGGCGATGGTCAACACCCCTTGTCGCGGAATTTGGATCCAATATTGCTTCGGTTTGTGAGCAGCATCGATACGGTTACCGCACCCGGGATTCGCAAACAGGTCCTGTTGGCATCGTCCGATCGCAGCCGGTCCTTGGCCTCTCCGCTTAGGGTGCATTTGGGTACTGCCACCGAGGCTTTGGAAGAAAGTCAATTTCAGAATAAGCGGATGCCGGTGGCTGTGCTTTTGGAAGGGACCTTCCATTCCGCTTACCGCAAAAGGGTATTGAATGAATTTGCCCAAAAGGCGGTGGATTCACTCCAAATGCCCAAAAAGGACAGCATCAACAACGGCCGAATGATTGTGGTCGCGGATGGTGATTTGTTACGAAACGAGGTTAGGGTCTCCACCGGGGAAATTTACCCGCTGGGCTTGGATCGATTCACCGGCCAGCAGTATGGGAACCGCAATTTTGCGCTCAATGCCGTAGCCTATTTGCTCGAAGACCGTAGCACCATCGCATTACGTGCTCGTCGAATCAGCCTTCGCCTGTTGAATGCCGAACGGGTGAAGGAAGAAAAGTTGTTTTGGCAGGTCATGAACCTTGGCTTGCCTTTGTTATTGCTTCTGGCTTACGGTGGCCTTCGATATTACCGTAGAAGAAGGGCCTTTGTCAAACCGTTGGTGGATTCATGAAAAAAAACTTGCCTTATTTGTTGGTCTTTGTGGTTTTGGCGGCCTTGAGTTGGTATGTCTGGAATAAGCGCAATTCAGGAACCCTGGATCCACACGACACAAACTTTGCGATTGAGGATACCGCTTCGGTAGTTCGAATTTTTATTGCAGATCGCAAAGGACAGCAATTGACTTTGGAACGCAAGAAGGGCGGGCCTTGGCGAATGGGCTCAGGCAAAACGCCACGACCTGATGCGGTATTCACCTTACTTGAGACCTTTAGGCGCTGGGAGGTTAAAACGCCAGTTCCCAGGCCTGCGGTTCAGAATGTTTTCAAAAGCTTGTCCACCATAAGCGTGAAGGTAGAGGTTGCCATGGCGGATGGTTCTGTGCAGGTTTACTATATTGGATCGGGCACCCAGGACATGAGGGGGACCTACGCCATGAAGGAGGGGTCCGAGCTTCCTTATATTCTTCATTTGCCGGGATGGGAGGGGTATTTGAGTACCCGTTTTTTTGCCAACGAAGAAGAAATGCGGGAAAGGGTTTTGTTGCGCCTTCAGCCAAGCAATTTGGAAAGGCTGATTGTGGAATATCCCGCCGAGCCAGCGAACAGCTACGATTTAAGAATTATGCCCACCGGAAACTTTGAATTGCGGGACTTGAGCGGGTCAAATTTGTCATGCAATCAACGAGCAGCAGCGGCTTTATTTGCTGGATTCGCCTTTTTGCCGGTGGAGGGATTTGAAAACATGCAACCCATGAGGGACAGTGTCCCGGGACGGGTGCCCGAGAAAATGCGCCTCAAACTTTGGGAAAAGGGCGGAAAGCTTCATTTTATTTCGGTCTATCCCAAAAGCCAACTTAACCAACTCGATGTTGTTCTGCTGAATGTGGCCCCGGATATAGACCGTGATTATTTCTACCATCACGGGATGAATGATTTTGGGGTTCTTCAGAAAAGAGCCATTCCATGGTTTTATGCTACAAAACCTCAATTAAGCGAAGAGGGTGTTGGGCCCTGATGGCTTACCTTTATTGCTAAATCACCTATTAATATATGCACATGAGATTCATCGTTTCCTCTTCAGCCCTGCTACGCCAATTACAGACGGTTCAGGGCGTTATACAGACCAACAGCGTTCTTCCTATTCTGAGCCGTTACCTTTTTGATGTGGAAGCCAATAATCTTACTATTTGCACCACGGACCTCAACACCACCATGAGGACGAGGCTGACAGTCGAAGGCAAAGGGCAGGCCAAAGTGGCTGTCCCTAGCAAAATTCTTTTGGAAACACTCAAATCTCTGCCCGATCAGCCTATTTCCATTTCCTTTGACCCCAAGTCTTTTGCGGTCGAATTGCATACTGACAAGGGAAAGTTCAAGCTCTCTGGCGAAAATGGCGAAGAATTTCCGACCCTACCGGATATGCCCGGTAATCAGCATTTTACGTTGCCATCCGATGCCTTGCTTAACGGAATCTCTAACACCTTGTTCGCGGTTGGTACTGACGATTTGCGTTTGGCAATGACCGGGGTCAAAATGGAATGCGCAGGGGATACTCTCAGCTTTGTGGCAACGGACGCCCACAAGTTGGTTTTGCATAAGCAAGGCGGTATCTCTGTTCCTGCAGCTGCAGGGTTCATCGTACCTCGTAAAGCCTTGAATCTTTTGAAAGCGACGCTTCCCGGTGATGAGACCGCCGTGAAAGTGGATTATAACAATACCCACGTGGCTTTTTCCTTTGGCGATCTAGAATTGGTATGTAGGTTAATTGATCAAAAATACCCAGATTATCAGGCCGTTATACCCAAAGAAAGCGCCAACAGGCTTGTTATCAAGCGCACCGAATTTCTCTCGTCTTTACGTAGGATTTCCATTTATTCCAGCAAGTCCACCTACCAGGTGAGGTTATCCATCAAAGGAAGTGAACTTCAATTGTCTGCTGAGGATCCGGATGATGCAACCCAGGCGACGGAAATTATTTCCTGTAATTACGACGGCGCCGATTTGGAGATAGGTTTCAATGCGCGCTTTTTGGCGGAGATGCTGTCCACATTGTCAGGGGATGAGGTGCAGTTTGAGTTAAGCCTTTCGAGCAGACCGGGGGTATTGCGGCCTGTGCATCAGGAAGATCAAGAAGATACCTTGATGTTGTTGATGCCCGTGATGCTTTCGGACTATCGTTCTTGATTATTTTCCGGCCAACCACGGCAATGGATTAACCTTGGTGGTGCCTTTCCAAAGCTGGAATTGAAGGACTGACTCGCCATCTTCTTGGCTGGTATGCAAGGTGCCCAGGCCCTGTCCTGTGTTGACTTTCTGGCCTTTGCTTACGGTAGTTTCGGACATGTGTGCATAGACCGTTAGGTATTGACCGTGGCGTATAATAACGGTTTTCTGCATGCCGGGGATATTGACCACCGCGGTGACTTCTCCGCGAAAGCACGCCTTGACTTCTCCTCCTTTTTCGCCCCGAAGGGTGATGCCGTCATTGCGTGTACTAATATTTTTGAGATGTGGATGCGCGTGAAATCCAAAAGTTTCACTGACCATTGCCTTGCGTAGGGGCCAAGGTAAACGCCCTTTGTTTTCTTCAAAGGCTTTACCCAAGGCTTTGGCTTCGGGGGTAAGCTCCAACAAAGCCTGGTTTCGAGCTGGACTGGGATTACTGTTTGCGGTTGCTTCTTTGTCCTTGTCGTTTTTGGAGGCTTTCAAAGCCGTGAGTCTTGCAGCTTCGATTTCTTTGCGGACCAGGTCCTCAATGCTTTTCTGTAACTTGTTTCGGGCAACTTCCTGGTTGCGTAAATCCTGGCGTAGTTTTTTCTCGTCTTTTTGAAGGGCCTTAACGATCTTATCTTGTTGTTGACTCTCTTTGCGGAGCTCTTGTTTGTTGATTTCCTCTTGTGTTTTAAGTGCTTCTTTTTCGATTTTTTCGATTTCCAGATTTCTTTCTTTCTTTGTTATTTCGTTTTGTATTTTAATCATTGCTTCGGCTTGATCGCGGCGATATTTGTTATATTGACTTAAATGTCGACTACGGCGCAAGGCTTGGTTGACATCTTTGGCGGAGAGAATGAGTATAGCGGGAGACGCCGTTTGTATTTGTCGTTGATACTGGAGTAGTAATTGGGAATATGCTTTCTTGAGCCTTTTAAGATCTGCCTGAATTGAACGAATAACGCCCTCTAATTCGGTAATTTGTCCCTGGCATAAATTAATTTCACTACTGTAATTGCGTATAATTTTTTCACGCGTTTGGATTTGCCCTCGAATAAGTTCTAGTTGCTTGAGCTCGCTTCGTTTTTTTTTCTGAATCTGTTCCAGCTCAATCTTGGTTTTTTGGATATTTTCGTTAAGTGCGCGACGCTTTTCTTCAAGCCCGGCCCTTTGGGGGTTTTTGGATGCCGTTCCGTTTAGTGAAGAATTTTTATCCGAATTTTGGGAATGGACCGGTGAAATATAGATTAACCATATAAAGGACGCAAGGACCCCAAAACAATTCTTTGTTACCATGCCCATCAGTGATTATCAATTGAGTAAGAGCTTATCGTATCCCTTTGGAATTCTAACGGAAGGCGGAGAAACTTCCTGCAGCTTGGGGTCATTCCAATGCATTTCCAAAAAGAGTTTTTTGCGAGGTAACTGTAAGGCAAAGGTCATGTGGGTAGGTAATGACGAGTTTTCTGTATTAAAGACATTGAGAAAATCAATTTTGAGGCTGCTACCAGAGGATTGGATTTGAAGTCGGTGTACCTTGGAGGGCCACTGACCCCAATCAGCTTCAAAAACGGTTTTATCATTTCCCTGTAAGTTCTCTAATTGAATACGAGGAATGGCCGTCCGCACAGGTGGTTTTACACCACGGAGGACAGCCTGTTCAATCAATGACTGATGACCGTGAAGCAGAGCGTCTTGAATCCAGCGGTAGTCCAACGAAAAACCTATAGAAGGTTGCAGTTCGGCCCAGGTTCCAACCCAATAATTTTCATTAAATCGATTAATAATCCAAATCGAATCAGGTCGGAATAAAATCCGCGCCATTTCAATCCCAAGGACAGGGCGAATGCTAATGTACATAAATTGTTGCGGACGAACCAGCATAACAACCGACGATGCGAGATGATTTTCGTTGTAGGTAATATCCCAATTCCCTTCCAATTTGAAGTCGCCTCGTCGGTGATCTTTTTGGCCCAAGAGGCCGAACCACTCCTTTTCTAATTCTATGGGACTTGGCTTTGAGGGAGGCACAGGTCGACCATGTCCAGGATTGATTGCCGAGGAGGAATCATGTGAGTGACCATTGGATTGCATGGAGTCCATCATGCCGCGTTTCGGCGAGGGGATGGATTTGCGGGCGGAATGGCAAGAGACGCCTATAATTAAGAGACTTACTCCGAAAGCCATCCTAACAAGGCAAGATAAAAGCGTGGTAGAAATACTAAAAGCGATGGAACAAGGCAATTTGAATGAATTAAGGCCGTTCTGGAAGGCCGTGAAGGACTTTGTCTTGAAGAGCCGGGTTTTTGGGGTCGATTTCCGCGGCTTTGATCCATTGGGTCTTGGCTTCATTGGTTCGCTTGAGATGAAAGAGAATGTCACCGTAGTGTTCCAGCAGGGTTGCATTATCGGGGCTGTTTTCCAAGGCTTTTTGCATTGGCGTCAAGGCTTGTTCGTAACGCCCCATTTGATACAAAACCCAGGCGTAGGTATCCTGGTAAGAAGAGTTGGAAGGTTCCGCTTGGGTTGCCCGCTGACTCATGGCCAGGGCCGAATCCAAGTTATCGCGACGCAAACTGAGGTAATAGGCAAAATTATTCAGTACCAAGGAATTATTAGGCTGTAGGCGCAGGGCTTTTTCGTAACAACGATCTGATTCAGCATGGTTAGCTCTGCGGTGTTCGATATCGCCCAACATAATATGGATTTGCGCTTCCAATTCGGTTTGATCGGCGATATAGGTTAATCCGCTGCGAAGGACATTAGCCGCTTCATCTTCTTTGCGATTTCTTTGCAGGGCAACCCCAAGGAAGAAATAATTTGCTCCTTGCGAGGGGTATAAATCAATCGCTCGACGGGAAACCGACTCCAAACTGTCCATAAGCTGCATATCCAAAAGGCATGATTGGTATTGCTGCCAAATAACATACTGCACTGTGACCGATGGCGTGGACAGGGCCAGACGGTATTGATTCGCCGCCTCCTCGCCTCGATCTTGTTTCATCAGGCTTTCGCCTAATAAAGCATAAAGTAAACTTTCCCTAGGGTAGACCTTGAGGGCACGTCGCAACCACGCTTCTCGCGCTGCTTCATTTTCACCTTCCTTTTCTAGAATCCGGAACAAGCCCTGTAACAATTCCTCAGAATCTAAGCCCTTGGTTTCAAGGGCATCAACAAATTTCTTTTCGCCTTGCTCAGGGCGACCCAGCGCATAAAGCAATTCCGAAGCTGCTAGGTACAGCCTCGGTAAATTAACTGGGTCATTCCCCCGGAGGGCTTCTTCGATTAGGTTCAAGGCTTGGGCATATTGACCCCATTCGGAGTGCATTTGAACAAGGCTTAGCTTGTAGGTTAACTCGTCGGGATACAGGGCAATTAGACGTTGCATTTCTTTGACCGCAAGTTCTTTGCGATTCATTAACACATACAGGGTTTTCTTCTGCTCCAGAATTTCGGCTTGCGGCCCCACGATTTTTTCAATTTCTTGGTAACATTGAAGGGACTTGGAATATTCCTGCAATTGAAGGTGAATCATCCCCATATTTTCCCAGGCTTCCAAGGCGTGTTCTTCGCCAAGAGTCGTTAGGTATCTCAGCGTTTTAATGGCCTCTTGGTTCAAGGCATTGTTCTGCTCCAATTGGGCAAGTAATTTGAGGAACCAGGGATTCAGGGGATTCAGGGCTACGGCCTTGCGGCTATGCTCCAAAGCGCGGCGGGCATCTCCGCTTTGTAATGCCATGCGAGCAGCCTCGTAGGCGCAGGTTGCATTGGACGGATCAATGGAAAGGGCCCGCATAAAGCTTTGTTCAGCTTTGTCCCACTGACCAATGGCTTTGGCGGCGGTACCCTCAAAGAAATAGAATTGCACTTGGCCCTGCTGGACCTCCAACATAACAGGACCGCTTACCGCTGGGGATTTGGTGGCCGTGTCCTTGGATTTGACCCTGGTAGACATGACGGTGGGTCGCTTGGCGCAAGAAATGCCGAACAGCATCAGGGCCAGCATCAGGAGTAGTCTCAAGGACATAAAATTTCGCTGTAATCGCTGAGGCTGAGTTCCAGGGGCATAGAGGATGTGTTACCGCTTATTATAACGTGGCGGCCCACCATAGAATTGCGCAAGGTCATACCTTGAATGATAGAATGCTCGCCAACAATGGAGGAGGTTATGGTGGAATGGGAAACCTTGGCCCCCGCCCCCACTGAAACGTGAGGCCCTATGGTCGAATGGCTAATTTGGCTAGCAGGCCCCACGTAACACGGCGCGATAAGTTCACAATGTTCCAGCAAGGCTGTGGGATCTACAAGGGTCTCGCTTTGACACTCGTTCAAATAGTCCAAATAACGCCCGTTGGTATGAACGGTCGCGTCTTTGTTCCCGCAATCCAGCCACTCGGTCACCGTGCCCGGATACAAGCGCAAGCCTTTCGACTTCATGTTCTCCAAGGCGGAGGTCAACTGGTATTCGCCTTTGTCCATCACGTTGTGATCAATCAGGTATTGCAATTCGGATCGCAGGTTGGCCCCGTCTTTGAAATAGTAAATACCGATAATAGCCAGGTCCGAAATGAAGACGGGGGGTTTCTCGTGAAAAGCCCCAATCCAACCCGCCTCGTTCAGTTCCACCACCCCAAAGGCCTTTGGATCTTCCACCCGCTGAACCCAAATAATTCCTTCCTGTCCGGTGTCCAAAACAAAATCAGCCTTGAACAAGGTATCTGCGAAGGCCACCACTACAGGGCCGTTCAGCCAAGCCTTGGCGCAAAGAATGGCGTGTGCGGTGCCCAAGGCCTCCTCTTGGTAATGAATGCTGCCCTCGGCGTCAAGGTGACGGGCAATGTCCAGCAATTGTTCTTCGACAGCCGCCCCGAAGGAGGGGGCCGTGATGAACGCAATATGGTCCACCTTCTGTCCGCAAACCTTAACAATATCGTCCATGAGTCTTTCGACAATGGGTTTTCCGGCGATGGGCAACAAAGGCTTGGCGGTGGTCAAGGTATGAGGCCGCATTCGTTTACCCAGACCAGCCATAGGGACGACAATATTCATGAAATCAAGTTAAGGCACAAATTTAAGCCATTTGCTTACGGGGATTATGCCCAAGAGCGCCCCCATGAGCAATACTTTGATCACGGCGGTTTCGGCGGTAATTTCCTGGCCAACCCAAAAGCGGTCAAGGCCAAAAAGAACCATAGCCCAGCAACCAAGGATGAACCAGGCATTCCAAGGATATGAAATGGGATGTATTCGGTTACCAATCAACGCAGAGGCCCCAAACAACGAAGCATAACACAAGAGCGTCACCCAAGCGCAGGCCGTGTAGCCGTATAAGGGGATGCCCCACCAGTTTCCTGCCACCGTAATGACCGCAGAACCCAATCCCAGCCACAGACCCCAGCGCGTTTGATCGCTTCGCTTGAACCAAACCGAATGATTATAGTACCAACCTAGGCACAGATTAGCGGCTAACAAGACCGGAACCACCGAAAGCCCTTCATGGTAGGCCGGCCCAATGAAAGCTTTGGCCCAATCCAGCCAAAGCATGACCGTCAGGAAGATTCCCCAGCCCGCCAAACTGAAGTACCAGAAAACCTCTCCGTACCGAGGCTGGCTTGGTCGTCCGTCGGTAGGATCATCTTCCTGGAAGGACTGCCCTGATCCCAGAAAATACGGCTCAGCCCCCATGCGGAATGCCTGGGTAAACAAGCTCATTAGAATTGATAATTTGTAAACCGCCCCATAGATTCCCACCTGCCACAGCGCTTGTTCCGCGCTCCCCGCCCAACGGAATTTGAGCATGATTCGGTCCAGAGTTTCGTTAAGCATCCCAGCCAAACCCGCTACCAACAAGGGCCATGCATAAGCCAACATGGGCGCCAAAGTGGACCACTGAAAATCACTTGGTCTGGGCCATAGCCTCACCAAGAAGAGCAAGGTCAACAAATTGGCAAATACATTACTCAAAACCACCCAATCCAAAGAGGCCGAGTGATCGCCATTCATGGGAATTTGCATATAGCCTAGGAAATACACCTGCATTCCCACCAAAATTAGAATATTCGAAAACTTAAGTGCAACATACTTCAAGCTATGACCCTCCTGCCTCAATTTGGCGAAGGGCAAAGCCGAAAGGGCATCCACCGCAAAAATGACGGCGAACCAACGAACGTAATTGGAATGCTCGGGATGGTGGAGCAAATGAGCCCATCGATCGGCCCCCACCCAAAGCACTGAGCTTAGGGCCACAGAACTTACTAATAATGCATAAAACCCTGATGCATAGACTTTTATTTTATTATCTGGGGCTGTGTTTTCTTTGTTATTGAAACGAAAAAAAGCGGTCTCCATGCCGTAGGTATAGAGCACGGCCCCCAAAGCGGCCCATGCATAGAAATCGGTGATAACACCGTATTCATCAGGAAGAAAGATCCGGGTGTGAAGAGGAACCAATAGATAATTCAGCAGCCTTCCCACCACGGTGCTCACACCGTAGAGCACGGTTTGTGAGGCCAGTTGGCGAAGATTAGGTTGGGGCTTCATTTAGCCTATATAGGTAAACCAATGGGACAAACTTCTTAAAGCAAGCCGGTTCACCTTCCAAAACATAACTCTGATTTATCCTTAGAGGTAAATTGCATTCTTAATATTTCTTTGATTTTATGAGAGAATGAAGGGATTGCTTCGCAAAAGTTCGGCGCATCGCGGATAAATATGTTTGAACCAAAATGTAAAATCTTCGGGCCGTCGGTCCATCCAGGACTCCAAATCAGCCAAAGAAATCCAGAGCGCCGCTTGGACCTCGGTGGGATCAATTCGAAACGGCCCGTCCGAATGCCCGATGAAAACATGGTCTAGTTCGTGCTCACTCAGCCCATTCTCAAAGGCGGTTTGGTAGATGAACCAGAAGGGGGAATGCAAATCGCAGACCATACCCATTTCTTCTTGCAATCGTCGGTAAGCAGCCTGATTCACCGATTCACCAGGGAGAGGATGGCTACAACAGGTGTTGGTCCAGAGGCCACCGGAATGGTACTTGTCAAGGCCGCGTTGTTGCAAAAGCAATTCCCCCACCGAATTGAATACAAAAATCGAGAATGCCCGATGAAGCAATGCCTTCTGGTGAGCCTCCATTTTGGGCGCATGGCCGATTTCACGGTCTTCGTGGTCCACTAGAATGACCAAAGGCTCTGCATTCAAAGTCATGATGCAATTTAGCCACTAACCACCAAAGCCCGCAGCAAACCCGACCGACCTTAATCCGAAATATCCCAATCGAATGGCAGTCCTCCCACGGTAAAATCTGCTTGAAAAGGAGGAGGGGGCAAAAGCGCATTCCCTTTACCCTGCACAAAAACCGCCGTTCGCAAGCCATGCAGTCCTTGATTATGCAGATGCAGCCTCAAAGCATGCGGGGTTAGTAGCGCCTCACTTACGCCTCGAACCACACCCGCAGGAATTTGAGCCGCTTCCAACACCTCCAGCAGGGTCGCACAGTCCCGCTGGACAAAGGCCGAAGCAAGGGCATTGAGCAAGGTTTCTTTGTTCCGATGTCTGCCGCTTAATGTAGCCCAGTCCGGGTTTATCCGCCAACCCAGTGCCTCACATAACCTCGCAAATTGCTGATCGCTGCCCACCGCCAGGGTAATTAGTTGACCATCTGCACAGGCAAAACTTGATCCATAAGGCACGATGTTCGGATGTTCTGAGCCCATTGGTTCCGGTAAATGCCCACCCATCCACCAGTTGGTGGCCTGGTTCGTTAGGGATGCCAGGCCGGCGTCCATCAATGAAACGGTCACCTCCTTCCCCATCCCGGTGTTCATTCGTTCAATCAAGGCGAGCAAGAGTCCCTCCTTCAGTTGATGTGCTGCGATCACATCCATCAACGCTACCGGCATTTTGTGGCCCGGTCCACCGCGAGGTCCGTTCATGGAGACAAAGCCCGTCTCGGCCTGGACAATGGAATCATAACCCGGACGATGCGAGCCCGTTCCATAGCCGTTGATTCTGCCCACAATAAGCCTTGGATTGATGGCGTGCAGAACTGGCCAGGACAGACCCAAGTTCTGTTCTTGGTCCGGTAAATTATTGGTAATCAATAGGTCTGCTTCTTTGACCAATTCCCGGAATTGCATTTGATCATCCTGGTTCCTAAGGTCCGCTACCAGGCTGGCTTTCCCCCAATTGACGGCACAAAAATAAGCCGAACGGCCCATCGAGGCCTGTTCATTCGGCAAAACCCATTGTCGGGTAACATCGCCCCCGGGCGGCTCCAATTTCAAAACCTTTGCCCCGCATTCCGCCAGGAACATACCCACCGCAGGCCCTGCTAATACGGTCGCTGTTTCGAGCACTTTCAGGCCAGCGAGTCCACCGCCTTCCGGGAGTACTTCTCTTGCAGAAGGCTTTGCGTCAGCGCCCTGATTATACGCAAGGGCCCTTTCGTAACACCGATCAAAAATGGAGGACGGAACCGTCACCATAACTTAAGAATCGGTATTGATGATCAAGGGCATGTTGGTAAATCTGACGCCAATCATCGGCGACCAACGCGGCGACCAAGAGCAAGAGCGTGCTGCGGGGTTGATGGAAATTGGTGATTAGGCCTTGGGCCATACGGGGTCGGTATGGCGGGGCAATCAGAAGGCTGGTCCTACCGCTAATCTCCTCCAAACTATGGCTTTGTGCATAATGGATGAGCTTGTCTAAGGCCTCATGGGCCGACATTGCTCCAGGGGAATCCCCGTCGAAAGAACCCTTCTTTTGGTCAATCCCCGAATACGGCACCCATTGATCAGGATGAGGTAATTTGGATTCCGTATTCAGCATGCAGGCCATCCAATACAGGCTCTCCAACATTCGAAGCGTGGTCGTTCCTACCGCATACAACGGGCCTTGGGCGGAACGTAGGGATCGAAGGGTCGCAACACTGCACGATATTCGTTCGCTGTGCATGGTATGCTCCGCCATTTGAGCCGCTTTCACGGGCAGAAAAGTGCCCGCCCCTATATGCAGCGTAACGGAATGGCAAGCCCCACCTTGCGATGTTATTTCTTGTAACAAATTACTTGTCAAATGCAAACCCGCGGTGGGTGCGGCTACGGCTCCGTGTTCTGTGGCATAGGTGGTTTGGTAGCGTTCCCGGTCCAGTTCCTCGGTAGGGCGATTCAGGTAAGGAGGCAGGGGAACCTCGCCAATTTCTTCGAGTAGCTCCTCAAATGTTTCAGGGCCAACAAGTTGGTTTGAATTGGGTTGCCAGGTAAATTTCAACAACCATTGCCCTTCTCGGGGCTCAAGGCGTTGTATGCTCAATTCACCCGCCTTCAAGGGGATTCGAAGTTCGCCGCTTTTCCAGGCGCGGTTATTCCCTACCATGCACCACCACCGTGTTCCGCTTACCTCAGCAGCGGTCTTGGACTCCGGCTCCAATAACAATATTTCGATAACCTTGTTATTGGCGATTGGCCAACGTAGCCGTGCCGGAATAACACGGGTATTGTTCATCACTAACTGCACCCCCTGTGGCAGCACGGCGGGTAAATCGGCAAACACATGATCGCTTATCTTTCCGGCCCTGTAGCTCAGCAGCTTGGCCTGCTCCCTCATTTCCAAAGGGTACAAGGCAATACGCTCTTCCGAAAGTTCGTATTGAAAGTCCTCGATGCGAAGTCTGCCAGGATCTAGGTTCATCATCATCCAAAGCCGCAAAATAATCTGTAATTAGGCCATTCTCCCTCATTTTTGCAGATTGAAGGACTACTCTAAATTCCATATCCATGACCATGAAAGCTATAACTCCATCCCTCACTAAGCCGAAGAGAACGTTTCAAAAATGTTTCATCCTGTTAGCGGGCCTATTTTTAGTAAGTTCCTGCCGCTGGGGGGTGGACATGGAGGCCTGTTATAGGCTGCAGGACGGGGATTGGCGGGGTTTGTTGACCACCGAGGGGGGCGATTTACCTTTCTTGTTCAGGGTGGAGCGGGAAGCAGGTCCTCAAAAATCCAAACCCTCCGATCGCAGCTTCAAGGTAAGGCTTCAAGACGGCGAAACATGGGTGGAATCGGTGGCAGAGGTTCGTGGGGATAGCTTGTATTGGCCATTTCCGGTTTTTGAATCCGTGTTGGTGGCCGCGGTGAGCACCTTGGGCGATACCTTGAACGGGTATTGGTACAAGACCAAATACGATACGGGTTTGGCCGTACCATTCCGCGCTCATCGAGGGGGTCAATACAAATTCGCCTCCCGTTCAACCCGTTTGCCGGATGAAGTCGGTGGCCTGTGGAGAGGCGATTTGGGGCCAGGGACTCCTGCGCTATTGCCCCTTATTCAAAAGGGCCCCGAACTGAGCGGCACGGTTCGAACCCCTTACGGGGATTACCGTTACCTCACCGGTCTCATGGACGGGGATTCGCTGTGGATGAGTGGCATGGATGGAGGAAGCGCCTATTTGCTGCGTGGTCGTTTGGAAGAAAACGGAACCCTCCAAGGCATGATATTCTCGGCCAAAGGCCCAGGCCGCCCATGGACTATGGAGCGCGATAGCAATGCGGTTTTACCGGATCCCTACGGGATGGCCGAATTAAGAGGCGCAGAGAGACCCTTGGCATTTCAGCTCCGCGACATAGATGCGGATACCTTGGTGAGACCTGGTCCTCCAGCTCGTGCGACGGTCGTACAAATGTTAGGAACTTGGTGCCCGAATTGCCTGGACGAAACCGAATACCTTGCTTCGGTTTATCCCGATCTCGCATCGCAAGGGGTGCAGGTGATTGGCCTCGGATTCGAACGAACCCACCAGCCGACCAAGGCGATCCAAAACCTACGCAAACTCCAAGCCCGCTACAGCGTTCCCTACCCCTTGGTCCACGCGGGTAAACCGGATTCCCTGTCGATTCTGACGGTAATCCCCCAGCTGGTCAAGCTCAAGGCCTTTCCGACCACGATCTTGCTGGATTCATCGGGTCGTATTCGGTATGTGCACACCGGCTTTGACGGCCCCGCCACTGGCCCCGCTTTTGAAATACAAAAAAGAAAGTTTCAGCAAAAAATAATCGAATTGCTCGGCAATTAAATTAGTTTATGCGATGCAAAAATTGGTGCAGTAAGCATGCTTGACCGTTTTTGATAAAGGAGACTTGCACAGAATAAGCCCCTTTGTTCCAATAAATTGAAGGAAGGTCCAAAGTATGCCATCCCGATGGTGAATCCCCAAGTGACTCTGAATAAACCATTCTTCCCAAGGCATCCCGAACAATAACCTTGATCTGCTGACTCTGGGAATCAAGGTTTAGCCGAACTTGAGCCGCACCGTTTGAGGGATTTGGCACAACACTTAATTCATCTTGGTTTTTATCCGATTTTGTGAACTTCGGCATCGAAAGACGACCAAGTTCAATTGGATTAGCCCAAACATCGGCCAATTCACTGAGTTCTTTGATTTCTAATTGACCAGGACTCCAATCCCTCGAGGTCGATACCGGAGATTCCATTTCTAACTCAAAAAGCACCTGCCCCGGACCAGGGATATAGCCTTCTATGGCATGCCATACAATGCGAAGCTCTTGACCAGCCATCCCGTATTCCATGGAGCCCACAGGAATTTTGGAAATCACATTTTTGACCATTAGGCCTTCGGGTAATCCCAAAACGAGGGAAATTGCGCCCAATTCCTGACGATCCACTGCCGCAATAGGCCAGGTCCAAGCAGGAGCATCGGCGTTCAATTCACCCTTAGTATCCAGTAGAAGGCGACTTGATAAACGAACAGAAGAGAAGTTGTAAGACCCGTTTACATCTCCATAACACAATGTACGAATATTTCGGGTAATAGCCTGACCGTTTGCCGTGAATCCCTGAACCTCACTGGCCCAATCTCCGGACGGAAAGGAAGAGAGCAGATTAGAAAACCTCCGATTAATGGTAAGTACATCGCCAGTATTCACTAATTGATTTGCATTAACATCCGCCGCTTCCAGGTTGAGTCCGCTCAGGGTAAATCCAAGGCCCGTATTGTGACGAAGGATGAACAAAGCATCTGTGCCATTTACGCCATTCCACGGCAGTGCAGGAGTTGCTTTGACCCTATAGTCCCCGTTGGGGTATTGCTCAAATCGGTAAGCGCCTCCGGAACCAGAAAGAGTGGAATCTGACAAAACCCAAGGTCCGCTTGTCCCTATATTGGATCGGAACAAATAAATCTTACTTTGCGGAAGCGGGGTTGTGGCGGGGTTGTGGTAATTCACGCTGCCTGATAATTCATTACAGTTTCGGGTATTCACTGTTATGAGCGACGAAATATTCGTACAACCCGCAGAATTGGTGGTTATTAACGAATATTCACCGGCACCATTGGCCCAAAGGGTTTGACCTTGTTGGCCCAAAATTGGATTACCATTCAAGATCCATTGGTATTGAATTCCTGCAGCGGCTGTTCCCACCAATTGAACAGAATCTCCTAAACAAATTGAAGGGCTTGACATGGCCACTATACTTGCCACGGGCAGTGGATGTATGCTAACTGATATGCTGGAAGAGCTTTGTACACAACCGCTAGAAATATCTGTGGCTTGAATTGTGTATGTTCCCGTGGAACTAGCCGCATACTGGTATCCGCTTACCCCTGGCAAGATGATGCCGTTCTTGAACCAAGTGATTTGTTGCGGGCCGCAGGAGGTACTTGCAAGAAGAATCACCGCAGTATCGCAGGATGTAGCACTGCCATGAACCGCAAGTGTTGGGTTGGATGCGCAGTAATAAGCAATGGCTTGAGGCTGTGTCCAACGGCTACAACCCAAGGCAGTAGTAATAAACACCGAGTAAGCGCCGGGTGTTGAAGTTACGTATTGGGCAAATTGTGCCCCGACCAAGACTTGACCGTTCAGATACCATTGGTATTGATTACCGGCGCTGGGATCAGCAGAAAGGGTGGTCGTTCCACCATTACCCGAGGGACATATCATGGCATTGCTAGCGGTGATTTGGTTCGAGGGTAAAGGATTCGCTAACAAGCTTCCGCTAAAAAATTGGGTGGGAATTACTTGACCATCTGCATCTGCCAATTCACAGTCTCCGGGATTCGAGGTGTTCCAGGTAATTGGACCACCAGCTTGCGCGACAAAAACCAAATCGCCCAAGGCTGTTCCGTTTGGAACCGCAGCTGAATTTATGGAATTCCAAACCAAGCGGATTTGATTCCCATTAGCATTGGCGATCCATGCACTAGGATTCGGCATCAATGGCGAGGGATTCCATGAAAGCCATTGGGCAGATCCTGTAGGCAAGGTAATGACCAAAGAAACGGCATTGATTTCTCGCCCACCGGTAACCACCAAAGGAATGCTGATCGTATCATCCGAACAAGCAGTAACATTTCCTAAACTTATAGCGATCCTTTGCCTGACCCGAACAAGAATTTCTGAGCTGTACCAATCTTGACAGCCGTTAGACAAGGATAAGCGGTAAATTCTTTGTGGTCTTTGGTAGGTTGCGTTCAAGACTGTCAAGGAGTTAGATTGTGCCCCTGCCCATTCAGAGCTATTTGTAACGCTGTTCCAAGCGAATGATCCTACAGATCGATACTGCCATTGATAGGAGATTGCGTGGAGAGAATTTACGGTTAGGGAGGCCGTGTCGCCCTCAAAAATTTCAACAGGCCCCTGCGTTGTCGACAAAATTTGGACGGTATCGATGATGGCCGTGGCTGAGTTTTCAAAACAGTAGGGCAGCAATTGGCCATCCGGCCCCGCCAATTCACAATCTCCTACGGTGGCGGTGTTCCATTCCAGAATGCCGGGCTGTTGTATCACAAAACGAAAACGAAGTAACGTGTCTTGAACCGCGCTGTTCAGGGAATTGAGGCTCGCCCAGGCTAATCTGACTTGGTTTCCGATGGTCCCAATTTGGGCCGTTCCCGCCAACAAGGGGTGCAATGCCGAATAGCCCACATAAGTCATGGACAGGGGATTATAATTCAATGCGAGGGAGATAGCAGAAACGCTATCGAATCGGGTCCCCAGAACTGGAATTTCAACGGTATCGTTAACACACGCTAAAGTTGAGGAAAAAAACAATTTGGGTTTTAGTTCAATAATAGTCGCTGCAGATGTAGCTGTGCAGTTTCCCTGGCTAATGACGATTTGGTAAGCTCCTGGCTCTTGGGGCTGGAAGGAAGATCCTATAGCACCCGGTATGGCCTGACCATTGCGTATCCAAGCGTAAGCATATCCGTTACCAGTTACTGCACTCAAGGTTACATTTTCGTTCCCGCAGACGGAAATATTTCCTGAAGGGCTTATCTGCGCAATTAAGGTAGGGGCCTGGGACACCGTGATGGTATTGGAAATCCGTCCACAGGAAATGGTTCCACGG
Source organism: Bacteroidota bacterium (assembly GCA_005799025.1). Classification (GTDB taxonomy): domain Bacteria; phylum Bacteroidota; class Bacteroidia; order UBA7662; family UBA7662; genus SYHX01. The sequence goes on from SYHX01000054.1 coordinate 35,905, forward strand.
TTCCGGCTTACATTGACCGAGTATTGACCCGGAATGGCGGTGGTATGGGTAGGCCCCACGGCACCCGTTATGGGGTTTCCGCTAAACAGCCATTGGTAACTCAAATCTGTGCCGGTGTTTGCTTGGAGAGTAACGGTTTGTCCGTTGCAAAGCGCTGATGAACCGACAGCGCTGATGAGGGCCGCAGGCCTTTCGATGGATTCGACCAAAACGGGGGCGACTTGAGTGCTTGCACAATTGGAACTTGTTCTTACTATAACACTGTATGAACCAGATTCTGTCGCTGTATATGAAGAAGAGGTAGCCCCCGAAAGGATTAGGCCGTTCCTTTTCCAGAGGTATGATAAACCGGAACCAGTATTTGCCTGGAGAACAACATTTGAACCAGAACAAAAGGTGGTTTGTCCATTCACTTGAAGTGTCGCGGAGGGTCGGGTACAATTACTTCCACACGATATGGAACCATTGATGAAATTACAATTTGGAATGATGTCGGCATTGACATCGGCGTACTCGCAATTTCCCGGAGTAGCAAGATCCCATGAGATTGCAGAGGTACCGCTCGATAGAATTCTAAAGCGCAACTGAAACATAACCCCACTGAATGAAACGGGATTGAGATCAAACCAGGCCACACGGAATTGCCGACCTGATTGAAGACTGTTGGGCCCTAAGCCATTAAAAAAGCCGCAATTGCTCAAAAAAGATGCCTCAATAGCAGGGTGTATGTTGTTGGGTGCACTAACACATTGTAGCCTAGTAGTATCGTAGTTAACTGCAAAAGAAAAAGCAGATACCCCAATCCCCGCGCCCATTTGGATGGTGATTGGAATGCTAATCGTATCGCCTACACAAGACGAGGCAGAGCTGGACTGATATTGCCCTATAGTGGTGGTGATATTGTTGGTAGCCTGACCATTGGCTAAGGGTAATGTGAGCCAAGCGCACCACAAAAGCAAAACATCCATCAGGCGATTTTCCTTATCAAAACCGTAGAAATAAGACTTTTTCATGTTTAAAGATTATTTTTCAACTAATATAAACAAACGTAATGACAATTGGTTGACTAAATAGCCGCTCAAAGTATTTTAAATCATTAAATTTTTAGCTCTCCGGGGAAACCACGTATTTTCGCGGGCCATGATGGAATCGGAGGCTTTGGACATGAACCAAGTGTTGGAGGAATATGCCCGAACGGGGCTCATCCCGGAGGGAGTGGAATGCCTCAATGGAAGCAGCGAGGCCTCTAAACAGAGCGAATGGGTGCATATGAAGGGTCTGGTGGGATCCGGCCGCTATGCGGTCATGGCTGCATCGGGCCTAGCGGGGCTGAAAGGCCTGCAGGTGCTGGTTGTGGCCGACAAAGAAGCCGCATCGTATGCGTACTCTGATTTGGAATCCATGATTAACCCTCGTCAATTGCTGATGTTTCCGAGCTCGTATCGACGCCAAGTTGGGGGGGGGCAACAAGATCAATACCAGGTTCTTCAGCGCTCCGAGGTTTTGGGCCGGTTGACCACAGAAATTCCCTCAGAGGCGGCTCCCAACACTTGGCTGATTACCTGGCCGGACGCTTTAATGGAAGAAGTGGTCATCAACACCACCTTGGCCCGTAACACGCTGGAATTGAAAAAGAATGAGGCTGTTGACTTGGATTTTCTGATTGAATTGATGAGTGAAATGGGATTTGAGCGTGTGGATTTTGTGTACGAACCGGGTCAATACGCCATTCGAGGCGGTATTGTGGACGTGTACAGCTATGCCAGCGATTGGCCTTACCGCATGGAATTGCACGGAGATCGCCCTGAACGCCTCAGGACCTTTGATCCGGAATCCCAATTGACGGTCCGGGAGGTGGAGAAGGCGGTGATTCTGCCCAATTTGCAGGCTGAATTGCTGGCGCAAGGCCGGCAATCGTTAATGGATTATTTCCCATCCCAAACGGTGGTATGGTACAGCGATCCGGCCATGTTGATGGCTCAAGCAGAATTGTGTTGGAACAATGCCGAAAATGCCGAGGAAATTCTTCGTTCCCCGGAAGACTGGATGAACCGACTGCTGACTTTTCCTCGGGTCAGTTTCGAGGATAGTGGATGGAACCTTTACGAAGAAGATTTTTTGGACCCAAGTAAAGTCCGCAAAAAACCTTCGTTGCGACTAAGCTTCCAACAAGAGCCTCAACCGCTGATCCGCAAACAATTCAGTAGCCTTGTTGCCGTTGGCAGGGAATTGCATGCCCAAGGGTACCGATTGACCATTTGTGGAGATAATAATCGACAGATCAGTCGATTAGAACAAATCTTAGAAGACCTGGAAGCCGACTTCACGATGATTCCTTTGCCGGCTGGGCTGCACGCAGGCTTCACCGACCATGATCGCAAAATTGCATTTTGGACGGAACATCAATTCTTTGAGCGATTCCACAAATACAAAGCCCGAGGCCGTACCGGTGCTTCGGAGAAACTCACCCTCAAAGAAATTCTGGATTTCAAGCCGGGTGATTTCGTGGTGCATATGGATCACGGGGTGGGGCGTTATGCGGGCATGGAGAAAATACAGGTCAACGGCCAATGGCAAGAAACCGTGCGCATCAGTTACCGAGATGATGATTTGCTCTACGTCAGCATCCATTCCTTGCACAAGGTTTCACGCTATTCCGGCAAGGATGGCGTTGAACCCAAGGTGCACAAGCTGGGTTCCGATACCTGGGACAAACTAAAGTCCAAAACCAAAGCCCAGGTCAAAGACATTGCCAAAGACCTGATCCAGCTCTATGCTCGGCGCAAAGCCGCCAAAGGGCATGCCTTTCCCCCGGATAATTATTTGCAGCACGAACTGGAGGCCTCGTTTCTATACGAGGATACCCCTGATCAAAACAAAGCCTCCGAGGCTGTTAAATCGGATATGCAAAAAGCATACCCTATGGACCGATTGGTCTGCGGCGATGTTGGATTTGGCAAAACGGAAGTTGCCATACGGGCCGCATTCAAGGCCGCCTGTGATGGCAAACAAACGGCAGTCTTGGTTCCAACCACCATTTTGGCCCTGCAACATGCGCGGACCTTTGCAACGAGGCTCAAAGGCCTGCCCGTCCGTGTGGATTATTTGAATCGTTTCCGTACATCTACCGATGTCAAGGAGGTGCTTGCGGATCTGGAAGCGGGACGTATCGATATTCTTATTGGAACACACAAAATTGTAGGCTCCAAAATCAAGTTCAAAGACCTAGGCCTTCTGATCATTGATGAAGAACAGAAGTTCGGGGTAAGCACCAAAGAAAAGCTCAGGGAATTGAAAGTATCCGTGGATACCTTAACTCTCACCGCCACCCCTATTCCGCGAACGATGCAGTTTTCGTTGTTAGGAGCGCGCGATTTAAGCGTCATACAGACCCCTCCTCCCAATCGACAGCCGGTGCATACCGAACTTATGGTGATCGATGAAAACAAAGTGAGGGATGCGATTCTGTTTGAAACCGATCGCGGAGGACAGGTTTTCTTTGTGCACAACCGGGTTCAAGGCATCGAAGGAGTCGCTGAATTAATCGAACAATGGTGCCCAGGATTGAAAATCGATGTCGCCCATGGGCAAATGGCCGGGGATCAAATGGAGAAAATTCTTCTGCAATTCATTGAGGGAAACCTGGATGTGTTGGTCGCTACCAATATCATTGAATCCGGCTTGGATATTCCAAATGCTAATACGATTCTAATCAACCAGGCGCAGAATTTCGGGTTGAGCGATTTGCATCAAATGCGCGGTAGGGTGGGACGCTCCAACCTCAAGGCCTTCTGTTATTTGATCGTCCCTCCTTTGTTTACCCTGACTCAGGAGGCTCGCCGCCGTTTGCAGGCCATTGAACAGCACTCGGATCTTGGAGCCGGTTTTCAAATTGCCCTGCGGGATTTGGATATTCGAGGAGCAGGAAATATGTTAGGAGGGGAGCAAAGCGGGTTCATTACCGAGATAGGCCTGGAACTCTTTCAGAAAATTCTGAACGAGGCCATACGAGAATTGCGTAACAATGAATATGCAGAGCTTTATGCCGATCAGCCCTTGGACCCACCCGGCTTTGAAGTGCAGCTCGATACCGACGCAGCCGCACTGATTCCGGATCATTATGTGCGCAACACCACTGAGCGGCTCAGCCTGTACCGTGAATTGGATGATCTCGAAAGCGAAGATGCCCTGGACGCCTTCGCGGATCGTTTGGCGGATCGCTTCGGCCCTGTACCCGATCAAGCCCAGCTGTTGGTGGCTTTGATGAGATTGCGCCTGCAGGGGGCACGATTGGGCATGGAGAAAATGGTATGGCGCAAAGGAAATTTCCGCGCCCATTTACCCGATGGGCAACGCCAAGATTACTACCAAGGGGCGGTATTCGGGGCGGTATTGCAAGCTGTTCAACACGCTCCATCTGACTGGGTTTTGCGTCAACAAGGAGCTATTGTGCAGTTGGTATACCAACACCAAGTCACGGTTACCGACCTCTACGAGATGTTAGTGAAAATTTGTTAAGAAAACACGAATTTTGGAAGATGGGTAACCCGTTTTCTACCAAAGAATAAGACCGGCGATGGCGCTGAGCAAGACCAATTTGAGGATTCTTTGGGCGGCATGCAAGGAAGCGGAGGCCATGGATCGGAACATCAGGATGGCTCCTGCCGTCACACCCAGTACTTGCAGGGTCAACAGGTAGGGAAACCAAGGATGAACGTTCCCGTACAGCGTCAACCACCCCACCGGCAAAGCCAACCCTCCCATGGAAATCAAAATGATGTTACGAGTTTTGCGAAGACCCATCAAGACCGGCACCGTTCGGTATCCGAAAATAGCGTCACCTCGCACATTTTGGCAATCCTTGACGAGACCACGCACCCATTCTAAGACCCCCACGTAGAACACAAAAACTAAGGTGGGAACATTCGCATCCCGGTAATAAAGGACCATGGCCATGAAGGCCGCAAGGAGCAGGAGGATGGCGGTCGCCGTTCCTAACAACGGAATGCGTTTCAGTTTGTGTGAATACAACCACAGTCCTGCTCCGTACAGCAGATAATAAGCCAGGAAACGATAACCCAAAGGCCATAGAAGGAGGGCCGTGAGCAGGCTCAATCCTAGCCAGGCCCGCAAAGCTTGGGATGGATGAATGACTCTTCCGACAATCACTTTGCGCGGGTGATTGGCCATATCCTTCTCCAGGTCGTAGTAGGCGTTGATCAAGTAGCCCCCTGCAAGCATCGAAGCCGTACCGATCACGATGAGCCATAGTTCCCGATCCAACAGGTATCTCCAACCCCTCAAGGGTGCCTGGTCCAAGAGAAACCCTGCGGCCAGAATTTGGGCCACCGCCACAATCAACAGATTATACCAACGAACCAGCCCCAAAAAGGCCAGCACCCGTAAAAATTTGAGGCGGAAGCGGGAGTGAGTGGACTCTTCCCCGGGATTAGAACCGGTGGATGACGCGTAATTCGTGGCCATCCAGCATGGATTGTGTTTGTTCGAGGTCTTTGGTGAAACCAAGTAGGTAACCTCCCCCACCGGACCCGCACAATTTGAGGTAGTACACCCCGCTGTCTATCCCTTGCTGCCATACGGCCCTGAAGGAATCCGGGATCATGGGCTGGAAATGCTGCAAGACAAGATGGGAAAGATCGCGTAAATTTTGGAACAATGGCCCGGTCTTACCGCTTAGGAAGGCCTTGATGCATTCGTTGTTGTATTGATTGAATTCCTGTCGAATCATTTGCCGGAATCCATCATGCTTGAGTTTCTCGAGGAAGATAGAGACCAAAGGCTGGGTTTGCCTCGGTTGCCCCGTGTTCAAAAGGAAAATGGCGCCTTTTCCAGTGACGGTTTCAGAGGGTATAGCGACTTGACCAAGCTTTTTATTGCGATCAATCAACATGGGAATCCGCAAATAACAAATCAAGGGATCCATACCGGAGGAACGACCGTGGAAAAAGGATTCCATCAAACCCAAGCGGGCTTTGAGGCCTTGAATCGCCTGCGGATCTTCCGTCAAGGCGGAGACCTCTTCACGATTTCTTGCGTAATGTTCGTAAACTGCAGCAACTAGGGCGCCAGAGCTGCCTACGCCAAACCCTTGGGGGATATCGGACTCAAATCGCAACCCCTGTTCCAAATCCTCAGCCAAACGCTCATGGTCTAAGTCCACGAATTCGGCAGAGAGTCCTTTCAAATATCCTGCAAACTCGCGAAGGCTTTGGTTACTGACGCGGGACATCTCGCTGTCCAGAACTCCTTTTTTGAACTGACCCTGGAAATCCTCATAGGGAATGGAAAGCCCCATCGCGTCCTCCATAATGCCGTACTCCCCAAAAAGGAGGACCTTGGCGTAATACAAGCTTTGGGAGATAGCGGATTTCATTCTTAAATGGACGAGAGGGTCAAAGGCGAAGGCCCATCCCCCAAACGGTCACAAAGGTACAACCCTTCGTTTAAATACGGAGTCAGTTGCTGATCAATAAGTTCCATAGCTTGGGTCGAAGCAGATTCCGGGAATAGTAGGTGAACGTTGGCCCCAGCATCCAAGGTGAAAAACACCGGAACACCGCATTGGTTTCGAAAGCGCCGGATTTCTTCCAATATGGTCACTGTGGACGGCTTCATAAGCAAGAACGAGGGGGTAGAGGCCAGCATCATGGCATGCAGGGTTAAAGCCTCGGATTCCACCAAATCCATGAAGGTCTGCCATGACGCTTCTCCGCCATCTTGCAGAATATTCCAAAGCTGAGCGACCCGCTCGGCTCCTTGGGCAAAGCGAGCCTTGGCATACGGATGCCCATCCATAAGCCCATGACCTGCCGAAGAAGATACCGATTTGCTTCCTCGATCGACCAACAGCACGGCATCCTGGAGGTTGCGAAAGGAAGGATGCACTGCTTCCATGTCCAAAGGAACTGCTCGGCGATTATCGGATCCGGGAATAGCCGGATGAGCCCCCCAAACGGTGTAACCCCCGTAAATCGAACGACAAGCGGAACCGGAACCCCGCCTGGCAAGATCCGAGGCCTGAGCCCAGAAGGCCGAATCGTTCAGTCCATTCCCGGATTCAGACCCCCGAAAGGCGCGGTCCATGCTCGCCAGTCCAAGGGCCAAAGCCCCCATGGCCGAGGCCGAAGAGGCAATCCCGCTACTATGCGGAAAGGTGTTATGGGATTCTATCCGCAGGTGAACCTGGGTTAACCATGGCAAATCTGCATGAAGGCTGTCCAGATAGCTTTGGATTTTGTGGGCAAATTCAGGCTTGGGCGCTCCTTCAAAAAGAAATTCCATGCTTCCTTGATCCGACTCACGGTAGGCAATATGTGTTCGGGTCACACAGGAGGATAACGTAAGGCTAAGCGATGGATTGGCCGGGATTTGCCCTGGATATTTACCCCAATATTTCACCAGCGCAATGTTAGATGGGCATTCCCAGCCAAGTTCACCGGAGGAAATTATCATGGATTCGGAATGAGATAGCGACATAGTTGAAAATTCAATAGGGACTTCAATGGGCAAAAACCAAATAATTGATAATAGTGTTAAAAAAAATAATTTCTTATCAAAACATGATCGAGGATGAAGAACTTAAGGCTCGCATCGGATAAGTTGTTCAAAGGGATAAATCGACCAATTCGCTTGATTTTCAAGCCAATGGAGGGCATCTTCCGGACTAGGGGAGACCGCCAGGAACAGATCTCCGCCCCAGGCACCCAGGCTTTTGAGTCTGCCCGGAAAGCCGTTCCCCGCACTGCGTTGAAGACAAGGTTGCCCCAAGAGATTTTCCAATATGGCATCGTGCCGGACAAAGTAATCCAACATCATGGTCACGTCTGGACAAGTGGCAAGGGCGATGCTCAACGAAGAAATTTCCTCAACGCAGGCCATTCGTTGGTTCGTATCAAGGTTACGGTACCGCACGATCTCCTTCGCTGAAATTTGCTTCCCGCCCGGATCCACCAACCATAAACAACCACCTTGGGGTGATCGGTAGGGTATGGGCTGAACGATGGGCTCCAACGGAGCGGGAGAATGTGAATTTGTGATAGGCCGTCCCTCGGGTAGGCGGTACAGAATCGAAGAATTTTGCAAAGCCACCTCAAGGTCGTACCCGGAACCGTTGGTGGTGAGCGCGTAAAGGTGCCTGGCATCCACCCCCAACCATTGAGCCAACAAGGCCAACGCCGTGGAACTGCTGCCCAAACCCCAAGTGCGGGCAAAATCCAACTGGGTCTGCACCGTCAGGCCTTCTTGATGCAGGATATCGTTCCAGGATGTTCCCCCAATCCCCGATGCTGAACTTTCGCCAAGCCCGGCCATCAAGGTCCAGGCGGCTTGGAGCCAGTTTTTGAGCATACCCGCGCTTTCAGAGGCCGCAGCGGAGATCCCGTCTACAGCCCATTGCCCATCCACGATGCGATAATTCGCCTGCAGCCAAGGGCTGTGGTGATGATCAAGGGCGGTCCAGCGCAAGCATCCCGGTTGACTGCCCCGAAACACGGCCATGCTCTGGCCCATTCGCGAGGCAAGCCCCAAAGCGGTCGCTCCATCGAGCACGACGTATTCTCCGGACAGGAGGATTTTGCCCGGCACCCATTGTTGAAAAAGCAAATCACCGTGAATCGATGACAATGACCCATCCTTCATGCCCTATCCAAACACAGAGTACATCCCAAACATCCCTCAGGATTCCAAAGAGGAATGATCGTCGCTTAGCAAGATAAGTTTGGGATCCGGCAAACCATACCCTTGCATTCGATCCACGAACGCTTTCACTTCGGCGAACGAAATTATTTTGTCGCTGAAATAAATTTTAGCCTTTTCTTTCTGCGCCTCGCTGGCCCCCAGTTGATTCAAAATATTCAGAAGATGCATCTTCATATGCCCTTTCTGTATGCCCGAGGAGACCAACGATTTCAAGGCCGAAAAATTTTGAGCCAAACCCACCGCGGCGGTGATTTTCATTAAATCGCGGGCTCCGGGGTTTCCTAACAATTCATGCGAGAATTTGACCATGGGGTGCAGGCCGGTAAGTCCGCCAACCGTACCCAAGGCCAGGGGAATTTCGATCCAGAATCGAAAAACTCCGTTTTCAACGGAGGCGTGGGTTAAGGAGCGGTAGGATCCGTCTTTGGCCGCATAAGCATGGGCACAGGCTTCTACGGCCCGAAAATCATTCCCCGTCGCCAAGACCACCGAATCAATCCCGTTCATAATCCCCTTGTTATGCGTAACGGCTCGGTAGGGATCCAAATGGGCAATCCTCACGGCTCGTAGAAATTTGGAGGCAAATTCTTCGGGCGCAAGTTCAGGCACATCGTTGAGTTCTTCAACGGCACATGCAACTTCGCAACGAACCAAACATTCTGGGGTATAATTGCTCAGGATGCACATCAAAATCTGAATGCGCTTCTGCTCCGAGGTCAGCTCGGGCGAAGAATCAATCCTTCGGGACAATATTTTGGAGGATTGTTCCAACAAGGTATTGATGAAATTGGCGCCCATGGCGTCCGCTGTTTCAAAGCGGAAATCCAATTGAAAATAACCGGGCTCGTCAGCTGTTTTGTCCACCAATTCAATGGAGCGAATGCCGCCCCCTCTTTGCCGCATATTGGCGGTGAAGTTTGCTGTTTCGTCAAGAATTTGTTGACGCAATCCTGGCAGTTCAGACCTAAGCCATTCGCAGGGGCCTTCCCAGAGGAAGTGAACTTGACCCACCTTGGTCGTCGAAAGAACCTCCGCTTTGAAACCACCGCGCTGGGCCCAGAATGCCGCGCTTTTGGAGGCTGCTGCTACCACAGAGCTTTCTTCGATGACCATGGGTATAGCATAGGGACGATCATTGATCAGGAAATTAGGGGCAAGCCCGTAGGGCATGTAGAAATTGGTGAGGGTATTTTCAATAAATTCATCGTGTACTTTCTGTACGGCGGAATCGAGATGCCAATAGCCCGAGAGGACTCGGTAAGCTTCTTCGGGCTCCGCAAAAAAGCGGCTGCAAAGCCATTCAATTTTGGCCTCTTTGGACAATTTCGAAAAACCGGAGACAGGCTGAGGGTTTTTTGTCATACAATAAGCTCAAAGATAGTTTATTAACTTAGTATGGGCATTTTTGTTTCATTCAAGGCGCATAAGCAAGGAACTTGCCGAATTCACGATAATTTTGAAGGACTTCTACCGTCCTACCTCGTTAAACTTTTCAAGGCGCCAGGAGTTATTACCCCATTAATTTCTGCAGATCATGAGCCACCACGTTATAGTTCGGGATGATCAGGAGCCCGCGTTAATCTTTGCGAACGGGCAGTCCTGCAGCATGGAACTCGTAGGCCAGTTGTTGGAGTGGAGCTCCAAAGTCATTGCAGTGGACGGCGCTTTCGATCGCTTGGCGGATTGGGGGATCAAGGTGGATGTGATCCTTGGCGACATGGATAGTTTGAATCAGGGGGCCTTGGGGACCATCCTCGATGACCCAGGCTCTTCCGAAACAGAACGTCAGGAAGGCGCCAAGGCCTATGTTGGCCAAAGGCAAGACGGGGTCCTCTGCGTCTATACCCCTGATCAGGAGGCCACGGATCTCGAGAAGGCCTTGCGATGGGCGTACGATCAAGGTCATCGTGCGGCCCATGTTCTTTGGGCCAACGGTCAAGACGCAGACCACTTTATAGGGAATCTGCATGCCTTGGCCGCTGTGCCCAAGGATTTTTCGGTCACGATGATCCAAGATCAATCGCGAATCTTCCGCTTACCGAGTCAGTTCAGCAAAGGTTACGCTGCTGGTACGCGCCTCTCTTTGTGGCCCTTCCCCACAGCCTACGGGGTACGGACCGAAAACCTGGTGCATGCCTTGCAGAGTGAAGATCTTCACCTTGGCAAACGTGTAGGGATCAGAAACCAGGTGGATCGCACGGCCATCGTGCGCATAGATCACCAAGAAGGCTGTCTTATGTTACAAGAACCTCTTTCAACCCCTTTATGATGAAAACATTTGTTACAAAAATTCATAGACGATATCGCCTGGGCTTAGCGTGGATCATCTTGGCGGGCGTTTCCATTGCCGGAGACGTTTTGGCACAGACGCAACATAGCGCAACCTGGACCGATGGCGTGGCTTGCTTGGTGTATTCGCATTGCACCCCTTGTCACAACAACCAAGGCATTGGGCCTTTTCCATTAACGACGTATAACGAGGTTTATGCGAATCGATTCTCAATAGCCGCTTCGGTACAGGCTCGCTCCATGCCGCCTTTTCCGGCAGAACAGGTGCGTCGGCGTTATGCGCACGCCAATACCTTGGAGCCCCACGAAATCAACGAAATCGTGGATTGGGTCAACAATTTTGCTCCATTGGGCAATCCTGCTCAGGCACCGAATCCACCGGTTTACAGCAGCGCATTTCAGATCCAGAACCCCGACACAGTTTACAAAATACCGAATTTTACGGTCAATGCCACCACTGATTTGTACCGAGTTTTTGTGATGCCTATGGGCAATATCGTTTCTCGTAACATTACGGGCATTGAAGTGGTTCCTGGGAATCGCGAAATTGTGCATCATGTGTTGGTTTTTCAGGATACCTCCGGAATTCCTATGCAAAGGGACCTAGCCGATCCTTTGCCGGGTTACACGGCCTTTGGAGGAACGGGTTCCAATTCATCCAAAATGATCACTGGTTATGTGCCGGGTCAGGGGTCTTTGTTCTATCCTCCCGGTTTTGGTGAATCGGTTTTACCCAACAGTTACCTCTGCATCCAAGTTCATTACCCAGGAGGCATCAGCGGTCAGACCGATAGCACCTCAGTGCGGATCAAATACGGGCCCAACACGGGACTACGCACCATGCTGACGCTACCCATATTGAATCACGGTCCCGCTCTCCTCAACGGCCCCTTGAGTATTCCCGCCAATACCGTACGAACCTTCCGATCGGAGTACACCCTGCCGGTCGGCGTGACTTTGTTGGGCCTGCTACCCCACATGCACCTGGTGGGTCAATCCATGCAGGTCTATGCCCTCAAACCGGGCGGGGACACCGTGCATTTAGTGAATATCCCGGAATGGGACTTTCATTGGCAGATGTATTACCGCTTCCAAAAGCCGATTTACCTCCCACCGGGGACCAAAGGCGTGGCCATCGCGACCTACAACAATACCACGTCCAATCCCAACAACCCGAACAATCCTCCGCAGACGATTTCTTTGGGGGAAGGAACCGGCGATGAGATGATGTTGGTTTATTTCAACTTTACCACCCAGGGGGCCTCCCCATTGGATACCAACTTGGTGATTGATACGGCATCGCATTGGCGGCATGATTCCTTGTCTTGCGCTTTGGTTGCGGGCCAAGAGCTAGTGTTGCCGGAATGGGCCGATCAATCGGGTTGGCACTACGACCATCAAAGTCAGATACTAACGGTCAAAGGACCATCCCAAGGGGGCTTTGGCTATGCCTTATGGGATTTGCAGGGCAAGCTCCTTTGGTCCGGACGGGCCCCCTCGGGGCAAGCCATGGTTCAACAAAGCGTTTCGTTATCAGCCCCTGGTGTTTGGATCGGAAGCATCACCGATATGCAAGGGCGGAGTCATTATCGAAAATGGTCTAGTACGTGGCGGTAGAACGCACGCCACCTTCCCTTCGCTACATCTTGTATTATGCAGGGCCATGTCCTTTGTGCAATCGAGTCGTGCGTTGGATGAGCCGCCATCAAAGCAGTCGAGCCGCGTTTAGCTTTCGTCCTCTGCCGGAACAACGCGAGGAATGGCTTCGTCAAGGGCTTCCTTCGGCTTGGTGGGAGGCCCCGGATTCGGTATTGTTGCAAGACGAATTAAGCGGTCGTTGGTACCGAGAATCGGAGGCTGTTCTACTGGCAATCAAGGGGTTGGATTATCGTTACCGGCCTCTTGTGGCCGTCATCTTTTGGGTTCCAAGAAGGGTACGAGACTGGTGTTACCGAAGGTTACGGCCCGCCACTTCATTGAGGCCATACTGGCCATCGTGATCTTTCTTTAGACGGTCATAATTTCTTTTTCTTTGGTGGCGAGGACTTCGTCCACTTTAGTAATCATTTTATCCGTCATTTGTTGAACCTTGGCTTCGGCGTCTTTGATCATGTCTTCGGGCAGGCCATCTTTTTGAAGTTTCTTACATTCTTCGTTGACATCACGGCGCACGGAGCGAATGCTAACCTTGGCGTGTTCTCCTTCGGCCTTGGCTCGCTTCACCAATTCTTTACGGCGTTCTTCGGTCAGGGGAGGAATGTTAATCCGAATCAAGTGACCGTCGTTGGAGGGGTTGAGGCCGAGGTTGGAGTTGATGATGGCCCGTTCGATGGCAGCTAGTACGGATTTTTCCCAGGGCTGTACGGAGAGGGTCCGTGCATCGGGGGTGTTGACATTGGCCAACTGATGCAGGGGGGTGGGGGTGCCGTAGTAATCAACGCGTACATCCTCCAGCATGGAGGGGCTGGCTTTGCCCGCTCTCAGTTTGGAAAGTTCAAATTGAAGGTGTTGGATGGCCTTGTCCATGGACTCTTGTCCTTCGTCTAACCAAAATTGGATGGATTCATGCATATCGTGAGGGGTTGTTACCGGTTGCCGGGGGTGAGGTTGGGGCAAACCAAGTCTAAAAATACCCCTATCCCTCCAAAAACCGAAGGCCAGACCAAGAAATCGCCCGCGGTGGGAGAAGCCGGCTGGGGCCGCGCAAGGGTTAACGATTCGTTAACAATGGCTTCTTCGATGACCTTTTGCTTTGTGTCAATTTCACCAAAAACCCAATTGATTTTCAAGTAGTTGAAATAGAATTGATTACAAAACTAACCTCCCCCTCTATGCTGCGATTTTTTGTAACGATTGGTTCCGATTCAGGCCTTCGTCGTTGGACTTTGGCTTGGATTCTGGCGGTGGCTTCTTCTTTGCCGCTGGTTTCATGGGCCCAAACGGCGAGTTTGACCGGTACGGTTCGGGATAAATCGACCAACGAAACCTTGATTGGCGCCGCGGTCCTGGTCAAAGGGAGCACCAACGGTTCCTCCACGGACTTGGACGGCAAATACCTGATCAACGGTATCAACCCCGGCAAAGTGACCTTGGTGGTTCAATACCTGGGTTACAATCCTTTGGAGGTTTCGGGGGTGATAGCGGTCGCTAGTAAAACCGAGCGAATGGACCTGTACTTGGACCCATCCTCCACCGCCCTTTCGGAGGTGAAAGTCGAAGCGGAGGCCCTCAAAACCACCGTTTCGGCCATCCAATTGATGCAGAAAAACAGCGCGTCTCTAATGGACGGGACCTCCTCGGATCAAATCAAGAAATCCCCGGACAAAAACACCGCCGATGTGCTCAAGCGTTCCAGCGGTACCACCATCCAGGATGGTAAATATGCCATCGTCCGCGGTTTGAACGAACGATACAACCTGGCCCTGGTAAACGGCGCCATGCTCCCCGGCTCGGAACCGGACAAGAAGGTTTTCTCCTTTGATATTTTCCCGGCGGGTATGCTCGATAACTTGATCATTATCAAAACAGCCCAACCGGATTTGCCGGGGGAATTCGCCGGGGGAATCATTCGAATGAACACCAAGGACGTGCCGGACAGCAATTTCTTTACGATTTCGGCCTCCGGGGGAATGAACACCCAGGCGACCTTCCAAAATTTTCGCAGAGTGAAGGGATCCATCACCGATTGGTTGGGTTACGATAACGGACAAGGCGAAGGCACCCGGGTTTTGCCCAAGGATTGGCCAACGAACCGTGTGCAATTGTTGACCGATTCCGTGACTCCTAGAGCGAAGCGATTTGACCTTTCCAAACAATTTACAAACACGTTTCAGCCAAACGAATTTAATGCGATGCCCTACGGGGGATTTCAAATGTCCGGGGGATTGCGCAAGACCCAAGGCAATAACGAATTCGGGATGATCGGCGGCATGAACTATTCGCTAAATCAGCGAGTTAATTACCAACAGGTTAACGGTTGGGGCGGGGTTAACGGCCGACTCGGCGATTCGACCGCTTTCAATTCTTTGTTGAACACGTTCCAGGATACGGTTTTTGCTAGCGAAATTTCTTGGGGAACCCTCTTAAATTTCTCGGCACGACTGGGCGCTTCCAATCGACTCTACCTCAAAAACGCCTTTAACATCACTTCCGACCAGATTTACACCAACGGTCAGGGATACCGCACCGAAAACGGCGAGTTTGAGAATTTTCGCCGTCACCAACTTGAGTTTACCAGCAACCGATTGTTGACCAGCCAGCTGGGTGGCGAACACAGTTTGAATAACAACAAATTTCGATTGGACTGGACCGGTTCCCTTTCGCAGATGAACCGGGATCAGCCGGATTTTCGAAGGGTGCGTTTTAACGGGAATGAAATCAATTCCGGCACCGACAGCGCCGCTATCATTTGGCGTTTTAACCCCAACAGCACCGCCAACAACACCGATGGATATCGCTTCTTTGCTTCGATGACCGAAACCGTGGGCAATGCTGTGGTCAACTTGACCGTACCCTTTCAGTGGAATGGACACAAACACGAGTTCAAAACCGGTTTCTACGCCCAGTCCAAGCAAAGGGAATTCATTGCCAGGGCA
>SYHX01000008.1 GCA_005799025.1 Bacteroidota bacterium
AGCGTTCAGCTGTTTGTATACCCATAGAGGACGTGGATTCGGTTTTGGGGGGAAGATTGCCCAAAGATAATTTGCCCTTAGGGCGTTGTTGCCCATGCATCAAGGTCACTGCATCGCATAGTGACCTTGGAATAAGGGATGCGAACGAAGTTTGGACCCTGAGCGCAGGGTATGGGAGGATTTGTTTTGGCTAGACTCACCTCGTAGGTCCAAGCGGGCCACTCCTCGCTAAGGGCAAGAAGTATTCCTACGATGACCTCTTCCAAAAGGTCTCGAGGCTCCAGAAAAACAGCCTCTGCAAGGGCGTAGATGCGACCGTAATCCGGCCAATCTTGGCCCAAGGCAGGTTGCCCAGGCTTGGAGGAGGCCTTCTGAGGTCCAAAAGCCTTAATGTCAAGGATAAATGTATTTCCTTTAACTTTTTCGTCGGGATACAGCCCGTGATACCCTTTGAATTCTATGCCTTCCAAAGCAATCTCGGCCATGGTCTTACGTTTGAGCAACGAAGGTCTTAAATTTGCCCCGAAATCCCAAATTTAGAACGTAACCATGCGCACAGACACTTACCAACATCCGGACCATTACTTGGTCGACGAATTATTGACCGAGGAACATCGCCTGATTCGGGAGAGTGTCCGTCAATACGTCAAAAAGGAGCTAAGTCCCATCATCGAAGACTATGCCCAAAGAGCCGAATTCCCCAAACATATCATTCCCCAACTGGGGGCTATCGGTGCTTTTGGGCCATCCTTGCCTGCGGAATACGGGTGCGGTGGGATGGACCAAATTGCTTACGGCATCATCATGCAGGAGTTGGAGCGTTGCGATTCAGGTATTCGTTCGACCGCTTCTGTACAGGGCTCCTTGGTCATGTACCCTATTTACAAATACGGTTCCGAAGAGCAACGCCGCAAATACCTCCCCAAATTGGCCACCGGCGAATGGATGGGTTGCTTTGGCTTAACCGAACCCGATCACGGTTCCAACCCCGGGGGGATGACGACCAATTTTGTTGATAAGGGGGATCACTTTCTATTGAACGGCGCCAAGATGTGGATTTCCAATGCTCCCTTTGCGGATATTGCTGTGGTTTGGGCCAAGGACGAGGCCGGCAAAATTCGTGGCATCATCGTAGAGCGTGGTATGGAAGGCTTCACCACCCCAGAAACCCATAACAAATGGTCGCTACGCGCTTCGGCCACAGGTGAGCTGGTCTTTGCGAACGTTAAGGTGCCCAAGGAAAATCTCCTTCCCAACATTAACGGTCTCAAGGGGCCTTTGGGTTGCCTGGATTCAGCCCGCTACGGAATCGCTTGGGGTGCCTTGGGTGCGGCCATGGATTGTTATGATTCGGCCAAACAATACGCCTTGCAAAGAATTCAGTTCGACAAACCCATTGCTTCCTTTCAGTTAATTCAAAAGAAATTGGCTGAGATGTTGACCGAAATCACCAAAGGCCAATTGCTCTGCTGGCGTTTGGGTGTTCTCAAGAACGAAGACAGGGCCACGACCGCCCAAATTTCCATGGCCAAGCGCAACAGCGTGGAGATTGCTTTGAACATTGCCCGCGATGCTCGCCAAATTCACGGCGGTATGGGGATCACCGGGGAATACCCCATCATGCGTCATATGATGAATCTGGAATCGGTAGTCACCTACGAAGGAACCCACGATATTCACCTGCTCATCACCGGTATGGACCTTACCGGAATTTCTGCATTTCGCTAGTTCGATCAACCAGATATATTCCATGAAAATCATTGCTCCCTCGGTTCTCTCGGCTGATTTTGCTCGGTTGACTGAACAAATTCAAACGGTGGAGAAGGCCGGTGCTGACTGGTTACATTTGGATGTCATGGATGGTAAATTTGTTCCCAACATTAGTTTTGGACAACCTGTGTTGCGCTCCATACGTGCAGTAACCGCTTTACCGCTGGATGTTCACCTTATGATCGAAGACCCAGGACCCTACCTTGAATCCTTCGCTCAATCCGGGGCTAATATTTTGACAATCCATCTGGAGGCCTGTGTTCATTTGCATCGTAACATTCAGCAAATCAAAGCACTGGGGCTCCAAGCCGGGGTCGCAATCAACCCCCATACCCCTGTTGAATCTTTATGGCCACTATTGTCCGATTTGGATTTGGTTTGTTTGATGTCGGTGAACCCTGGTTTTGGGGGACAGTCCTTTATTCCTTCCACCATGAACAAGCTCGCCTCCTTGAATCGTCAACGGGAGGAGCATGAATTAGCCTTTCGTATTGAGATCGATGGTGGAGTGGATTTGCAAAACGCAGCCTCGTTAATTCAGGCTGGCGCCGATGTCCTGGTGGCTGGGAATTCGGTTTTCGGTCAGGCTGACGCTGCACTAGCGGTTCGCCGCTTCAAAGCAATTCTTTGAGTGAGGTTTGCAGTCCCCTTCTTGGTTATCTTCTTGGTCATTGCTGGGCTTACTCCTTGGCCGGTAACCGGGGCTGATGTTTCTAATCAAGGGACCTTCTCCGATTCAGCTTCGCTCAAAGGGGTTGTTTTAGATGAAAACTCAAGACCCCTCATAGGAGCAAGTTTGATGCTACCCGCTTCAGGTTCCGGAACAATCACGGATGATCGCGGTCGTTTTGTGTTAAAGGTCCCAGCCCTAAGGGATATTACTATGGAGGTTAGGTATTTGGGTTATCGTACAGAGCGAAGGAATCTGCGGTTAAGGGTGGGGGAATTGTTGCCGATGCGTATTCAATTGGAGCCTTCGGCCATCATTATGCAACAAGGGGTCACCGTCGAGGCTGATCGTGACCGGTCTATGGGGGTTGCTAAAATCGATCCACTCGTTTCGCGCAGGGTCGCAAACCCTAGCGGGAATTTTGAAACCGTTCTTCAGGCTTTTGGGGCCAGATCCCAACAAGAATTTTCTTCTCAGTTTCAGGTCAGGGGAGGGAATTACGACGAGAATATGACCTACCTGAACGGGATCGAGTTGTACAGACCGGTCTTGATGCGTTCAGGACAACAAGAAGGACTCAGTTTGATTCACCCTGATTTGGTGGAACATATCCATTTTTCGGCGGGAGGCTTTGATGCTCGTTACGGAGACAAGATGAGCTCTGTATTGGACGTGACGTATCGTCAGCCGCGTTATGCATCGGGGTCCGTGCAATCGGGGCTTACCGGTTTTTCGGTCGCAGCCGAAGGCCTTTTGGACAGGGTGGGTAAATTATCATGGCAGGGCGGTCTGCGTTACCGAACCTTGAACTCCTTGTTGCAGAGCATGGATACCCGTGGGGAATACCGTCCCACGGCCTCCGATATGCAAATGATGTTGCGATATCAGCCTAATGCTCGCTGGCAATGGAACTGGCTCAGTCATGTAGGTCAAAATGTGTTAGGAGTCATTCCATCGAACAGGGAAACCGTCTTCGGTACGGTCAAAGAAGCTCTTCAGCTTCGAGTCTATTTCGACGGCGAAGAATCGATGAAATTTCGTAACGTAACTCACGGGACCAGCCTAATTTTCAAACCGCACCCTCGGATGACCCTTACGCAGTCGGCGAGTTTGTATTGGAGCGATGAACGGGAGCGAATTGACGTGGAATCGGCCTGGTTACTTAATCAATTGGATGCCAATTTGGGCTCGGATAACTTCGGTAATGTTTTGTTTACCAGGGGTATAGGTGCTTTTCAACAATATGCTCGTAACGCCTTGAATATTTCGGTGCTGGCGGTAGAGCATCGCGGACAGTGGCAAAGTGGAATAGGTCCGCATTTTGTGCAATGGGGACTACGGGCTCAGCGCGAGCGTATTCAGGAGTACTTATGGGAATACACCGTGGTGGATTCATTGGGCTTTTCAATTGCTCCTGTCCTTCAGGTTCCGCCTTTGGGATTGGGTGCGGATACCGCGGTGCAGGTGTATCAATTTCTCCTTGCGGATCAGACGATAGGCAGCCAGCGTTATTCAGGGTTTGTGCAGGATCAAATTGCCCTGGATCAGGAGGGTCGTTGGCGATTGAATGCGGGAATTCGTTTCAACCGTTGGACCCTCAACGGCGAAACGGTTTGGAGTCCACGGGTCAATCTGTCATGGAAGCCAACTTGGTCCAAGGACTGGGCATTTCGTCTTGCTGTTGGTCGCTATGCGCAACCTGCCTTTTACAGGGATGCTCGCTTTCCGGACGGCCGAATCAACCGGGAGGTGCGGGCCCAAAGGGCTACCCATTGGGTACTGACCGCAGATCATCGTTTCAAGGCTTGGGACAGGCCTTTTCAATGGGTTATCGAAGGGTATTACAAACATTTGACCCGACTAATTCCCTACGAAATTGATAATGTTCGAATCCGTTACCTCGCATCACCTCCTGTAGCGGGTTATGCAGCTGGTTTGGATCTACGGATCCACGGAGAATTTGTTTCTTCATTGCAATCCTGGGCCACCTTGTCCTGGATGAAATCCTCGGAGCGCAACGAGGCTATTGGCTGGATGCCCCGTCCAACGGACCAGAGGGTGCAGTTCGCTATGATGTTCCAGGATTATCTCCCCCCATATCCGGACTACAAAGTCAGCCTTAACCTGGTCTTTGGATCACGGCTTCCTTACGGTCCTCCCGATTTCGCGAGGCCCAAAGACACCCTTCGAATGCCCCCATATCGCCGGGTAGATATCGGTTTCAGCCGTATCCTATGGGGTGCAGGAACCCAAAAACCCTTATTTCAAGGCCGCTTGACCCAAGCCTTTCGTTCCGCCTGGATGAATTTGGAGGTCTTCAACCTGCTGCAAATCAACAATACCATTTCGTACACCTGGTTGTACGATACCCAAGGATACCAGCAGAATGTGCCCAATTATCTAAGCGGTCGAGTCTTGAATCTTCGCTTGGTTTTGGAATGGTAAATTGCGATTTCATGCTATATTTGCAGTCCTTTGGGCCCAAAGGATAGACTTGTTCGTTGTATTCCCCTTATTATTTAGGGGATTTTTTTGAATAGCAAACCAGAAAGCCCGATATAGTTCTTTGAAACGCGTTTGCGG